>JAGTQI010000002.1 GCA_018396955.1 Candidatus Bathyarchaeota archaeon
ATGTTGTTTCTTTGAGCTTCCCTTCCAGTGGTTCTCCCAGTTCCTTCCTTCAACACCAGAACTGGAACCGTTCCTGAGGGTATGGCCGCCATGCACCATCACCCCCTTTCATCTAACTTTTCCATTAGCAGGAAACAGCAAATCACACGAAAATTTTACTTCTATATAAATTTTTCTAGATTCTTGCCTTAACAATTCTATAACCAGAAGCCTTTCTAAGCCTATTCATAATAGCCAAACCCAACCCCTGAGTCGGCACACCCTCAGCTATGATTATGTTGACGCCTTCAACATCAAACTCCCTTAAAAGCCTAAAAAGGTTCCTCGCAACCACGTCCAAGTGGCTTCTGCTTCCAAGGGATTTTACAACATCAGCCCCGTAAAGGTTGGCGGTTTCATCTGTGGCTAAAACACCTACCTTCATGTTCTGCTCTCTATAACGCTTTACTAGCTCCGTAATCTTTTTGACGACGGCTGAAAGCTCACCCTCAACAACAATTAATTTTGCCTTTGGAGCATAATGTCTATGCTTCATTCCAGGTGAACGCGCCCTCTCAACTGGCAACCTTTTCTCAGCGACAGCAACCGGATGCAGCTCAACCTTACCAACAATGCCCTCCAATGCCTCGAGTGGCGTACCGCCCGGGCGAAGTATCTGCGGCGGGTGAACAGTCATATCCAGAACTGTTGATTCCACGCCAATTCTGGTTGGGCCAGCATCCAAAACAGCGTCTATCCTCCCATCAAGGTCTTCAAGAACATGTTCAGCTGCGGTTGGACTCGGTCTCCCAGCAAGATTGGCGCTTGGAGCAGCAATGGGACACCCGCTTTCCCTAATTAGAGCTAATGCCACATTGTGTTTTGGCATCCTAACCGCTATAGTGTCTAAACCGGCAACAGTCACATTTGGCACGATACTTGACCGCTTGAAAACCAATGTTAAGGGGCCTGGCCAAAAAGTTTTCATTAGGATATCAGCTTTAGCCGGAATTTCCCTTACAAGTTTATAGACGTCCTCAAATCTTCCAACATGAACTATTGGGGGATTATCCAGCGGGCGCCTTTTAGCCTTAAAAAGTGCTAGAACAGCCTCGGCATTTAATGCGTCGGCGCCTAAACCGTAAACAGTTTCTGTTGGAAAGGCCACTAAACCGCCCTTTCGGATAATATCAGCTGCCTCGCGTATAATTTTGACATCCGGATTTTTAGGGCTGACTTTGAACACTAAAGTCTTCTTCATGGTTTTCAGCTGTTTCCTTCGCTTTATCAAGTGGTTTTAAACACTTATTTAAACCCATTTAAAATGAAGAGAAAATATGGAAAAATAGGGTTTATGCAGTTTTAGCTTCGGTTATTGGAATTCTCGTTTTTCTAAAGCCGTAAATTATGACACCTATGCCTATTAGCGTCCAGCCGAGTCCAAAGAAGATCCATCCATAAGAGTTGTTTAGGGCGGCGTTAGCCTGTATGATTTGCGCTTCCGCCTGTTTTAGCTCTGCCTCAGCCTGTTTTATTGTGGCGTTTGCCAAAGCGTTGTAGTATTTCGTCATAGCACTGTAGTAATATAGCATGGCATCCTCAAACGCTGTTCCCGTTCCTCTCCAGCCAGAAGGGCTTCATTCATGTATGTTTCAACGTATGCAAAATGTATTCTTGCATCCTCAAAAGCTCCATTAGTGTAATATTGCTTTCCAAGGTTGTATTCTATTAGGGCTTTATCCAAAAGGATTCTAGCTTCAGTGGAGTTAAGCTGCATGGAGGTTATATTCCCAATAATATTCTTCAGTTTGTTGTAAAGCCTGAAAATTCAAAATGCGCCTCCGACATAACAGCGAAGTTGCTTCCAGACAAATACCAGTCATTCTTCGGACATCTTCGTCTTCAACTATATACTCAACATTAACAGCGTATGTGTGTACCACGTTTCCGGAGCAATAGTGATTGAAGGCGTAATGTTCCAAACGCTGAAAACTTTCACTTCCAACGGATTCATATATATGGGAGGGTCAATGGTGTAGTTATACCATTCACCCCAATCAAAGTAGACTTTTATTGCCATGACATTTATCGGCAAGTATATTCGTGGATATTCGTGGCGGTGGTGGGGGAGTCAAATAATCATTTTGCACGCTTATTGATATATTCCAAGGTGTTTCCTCTTTGTAGGCGACAACTGTTCGTCCATAGTATACGTCTTCGCCTATTGTAGGGTTAATCCAAGCAAAGTGCTCGATGCTCGCGTTACAGAACCCGCTTTTAAGCAATGTCGATAAAAGTAGCACTACTAACAAAATTTTCTACTCATTTATTATCCCAGTTGCCTTTTATTCTGATTCTGAATATTTTAAACTTCATTAACAATAACGTGTCAATAAAAACAAGCACCAGCAAGTTTATACTACATAGTAGTCTATGACTTTTTTCATGCTTTTCGGTGCTGCTTGCCTCATGGCGAGCTGTTTGAGGATTTTTATCATTTGTGGTTGGAAGCGGGCAATGTCTGTCAAGGTTACGAGGCCAACGAGGCGTTTCCCATCAACCACCGGCAACTTTTTAATCTTCATCTGAAACATTAGTTTTACTGCTTCCTCCAGTTCCATTTTTGGCTCCACAACAACCAGTGGGCTTGACATGACATCTTTAACCTTTGTTTTGTTAACGTCTCTTGCTTCGGCGACAACTCTTTTCAAAAGGTCTCTTTCGGTTATTATGCCTATGGCTTTTCCCTTTCGAACGGCTATTAGACATCCTATCTCAAACTTGTTCATCACCTCGGCGGCTTCACGAACACTTGACTCTTCGTCTATGGTTATGACCTCTCTAACCATTACATCTTCAACTCTAAGGGAAAGCGGGCTTTCCGATTTTTCTGCTTCTTCTTCGTTTTCCAAGATTTCACCAAACATCCAATAAGGAAACCCACATATATAATTATACGCGTTAACAAGCAGACACTTCAGTGTCCAAGGAGTTTCCGCGTCAACTCCTCAACACGCCTGCTCGCTGGTATCCGCGCCCTCTCAAACTTCTCCGCAGGCTTTGTTAAGGGCTTAGTGGCGTCCAAACCCATTTTTGAAGTTAAACCCGTCTCCTGGTTTGCTGACGAATCCAATGTTGACCCCCTTACGTTCTTTATTATGATTAAGTCTTCTGCCGCTTGGAAGCGAGTAGCAATAGCCCATTCAACATCTGCCATGTTAAACACGTCAATGTCGGTGTCCACAACAACAGCGTGTTTTAGGCTTGGGTGTGCTGCAAAGGCGGCTAACAAGGCGTTTTTCCCATCGCCGTCAAGTTGTTTTTCTATGGATATTATTGCATGAAGCCAACCGCCACCGCCAACTGAGAGGTTTACAGCCTTAACCTTTGGCACAACCCTCGAAACCGCCTCATAAATAGCAGCCTCGTGAGGGAGACCCATCAAAAGCCTATGCTCAGCCCCGGATGGCAAAAGCGCTTGATAAATGTATTCTCCGCGGCGCATTACATTGACAACTTCGACGACGGGCTGTTTACGCTCAATATCATATGTTCCGGTGATGTCTACAAGTGGTCCTTCTGGCACTTCCTTAGACGCTGAAATTCTACCTTCCAAAACAAGTTCTGCGTCCGCCGGGGCATAGGCATCCACATACTTGCATTTCACTAACTGAAGTTTGCCGCTCAACAGTGTATTTGCAACCTCAAACTCATTCACCCCGAAGGGCACTGGCGAGGAAGCTGCCAACATTACTGCTGGGTGAACGCCAACAGAAATTGCCACGTCCAAATCAACTTCCGCCTCCTTAGCCATCTGCCACAGCTTATAGAGGTGCCTCGGAACCAACCGTATCGCTAAATGTCTCTCGTCTAAAAGCTGTAAACGGTGGATGGAAACGTTCTCTATTGTTCCGTCAAGGCTTTTCGCATGGACAACAGCTGAAGTTATGTAGGGACCAGCATCCCGCTCGAAATGCGTCAAAATTGGAATTCGGAGCAAGTCTGGCTCTTCGACAACCTCTTTAACAGCACCGTCCTCAATAATTTTGGGCTTTAGGGGATTGCGCCAAGCCTCTAAAAGTTTTTGATAAAGCCCTTCTGGTTCAACGTTTAGGGCTTCGCATATGCGCTTCCTTGTTCCACAAACGTTTGCCACAATCTTGGTTTTAGTGCCTTCAACGTTTTCGAACAGGAGAATTGGACCATTAGCATCGAAGGCTTTCATGATGTAGGGGATTTCAAAGTTTGTGGAAACCTCTTCCTTTATGCGAAGTATTTCGCCCTTTTCCTCTACCCGTGCCAAAAAAGTTCTTAGGCTCATGTTATGCCTCCCTCTCGGCTTTCAAAACCCTCAATTTTTGGTTCGGTTAGGGTGACTCTTTCAATAAGTCGCTTAAAGATGGCTTGTGCTTGCATTTCGTCCATTCTCTCCAAGTAGACGGAAACTATGGCTATTTTGCCCTTTTTCGAAGCTAAATACTCGGCGAACATGCGGGCGGAAATGACATTTCTGGTGCCGAGAATAACATATGAGGATGGCAGTCCTGGGGTGTCTGGAGGTTTCGGAATGGCTATAGCTAGTGTTCCAAGCCTATCCTCATTCTCGCTTAAGAGTATTAGACATGAGTTCTTTGTTTCAAGGTAAACAGAGAGAAAATGAATGTTTTGTTCAACCAACTCATCTTTAATAACTTTGGCTCGCTCCATCTTCGGATTCTCCAACGTATTTATAGCTTAACGCATTCACTATTTATTACTTTCAAGATGGGAAGGCTGAAATGAGCGAGAAAAGAGCGGAAGAAATCCTGCAAATTCTACGGAAGAACTTTACTCTGCCAAAATGGGTTTCAGCAGACCACAACACCTTCGAAACCCTAATCATAACAATAATTTCTCAGAATACGTCTGACAGAAATACTGAGAGAGCCTTCGAAAAACTTTCCAAAACCTTTCCGATAACCCCGGAAGCCCTAGCAAAAGCCGAAACAAGCAAAATTGAGGAGTGCCTAAAAGTGGCTGGACTTTACCGAAACAAGGCGAGAATAATAAGGGAGGTTTCAAAGATAATTCTGGAAAAATTTGGCGGAAAATTCGAGACGGTTTTAGCTTTACCCTTTGAAAAGGCAAGAGAAACCCTTATGAAGTTGCCGGGCGTTGGTCCAAAAACAGCTGATGTTTTACTGCTTTTCTCGGCAAACAAGCCAACAATACCAGTGGACACCCATGTGAACCGCGTTTCAAAAAGACTTGAACTTGCACCAGATGATGGAGATTATGAACGTGTCCGTGAATCGCTTCAGCGGTTATTTAAACCAGAGGATTATCTTGAGGTTCACATACTTCTAATTTTGTTGGGGAGAAAATATTGCAAAGCCATAAAACCCCTCTGCAAGCCGTGCCCGGTTAAAACATTATGCCCATCCAAAACTGAATAGCCTAGGGAATTTTTACCCTCTCCTCAATTATTGGCGGCGAGACTTCCTTAAGATTTTCATCCAACTTCACCTTTCCAAATATAACTGTTGATATGCCGCTAGAAACTGGTGTGAAGATTTTTATAACTTTTCTTCTATAGTCGATTTCCCTTAAAACGCCTATGCCGAGAAACTTTTTCTCGTCGTTGTAAAGGGCTAGGAGAAAGCCCTTCTCATCGCCCTTAAATGTGACAACAACCCTCTTGCCTAGAGCTTCTTCGGCTCTCTTAATGTTTTCAGGGTTTATCCATCGGTTTCTGCCAATAACCACATAGATTCTGTCCCTAAGCTCAACCATGTATAGGGGTTTCATTCCCAGCAAGTCGTAAATTTCTCTTTCCCGCCTTTTATCCAAAAAGTTCTTGCCTAGAACCAAAAATTCATCACTTTCGATTTTAAGCCAGCTCATTGGTATGGACTGAACCCTCGAATTTTTTAGGTATTTTATGTAGCCCAACTCTCTGAGGCTTCTGCGTTTGTCTCTGCTTCTTTGTTTTATGGTTTGAGGAGAATCAATAATCACTGTCCGGAAGAGCTTAACAGCCTCTATGAGAGGTTTCAGCTTTTCATCTTGTTGTATGCAGTAGATTATGCTTGGTTCAATTTTTTCTATAAGCTGAGCCTTATAGCGTACTGCGTCTTCCCCTTCCACCCAACCATCAGTGTTTACAATAACAAAATCCGAGTTGCCGCTCAAAATTTCGCTTTTTAATAAAGTCAACCCGTAAATTACCTTTTCCGCAGCCCTGCTCGGCGATGTAACACCAACAAAGAAGGCGTTTTTGGCTTCTAGGTTAAAGAGATCGGTAACATGCCTTGGAACGAAGGCATAAGCCAGCGTGCAGGGAGGACCAATATCTGACTGTCCCAAGTCACCGTCCAGAATGGCTACTTTGCGCTTTTCATTTAAAAGCTTATTCACCAGGTATGTGCAGAAGCTTGTTTTCCCAGAATCCACGGTTCCCAGCACCAAGGCTACGGCCGGTTTTGTCTGGACTGTTAATAGTTCCTCGTAAGCTTCATCCCATGAAGTTGGAATAGTGTTTCCATCAACCTCCTCCACGTTTGCGTTCTCACCAAGCGCCACATTGAATGTTGCTGGTTCTTTTATAAAGAAGGGCATTCTCTTCCCGTCTCTTATCACGACCTTTTCCATGTTCCGCAATGCGTAGCCGAAAACTTCAGCCTTGCCAGAAACCAGCGTAACCGATGCTGGTCCATCGACAAGTAGGGTTTTTCCATCTTTGACGTTCATTTTCATTGTTTTTCTCTCCTAACGTAAACCTGCCCGTTTCTTCTCGCAATTTTTATGGCTGAAACTATGTCTCTTAAACCTCTCCTATGCTTTGAGTCGCTTATATATCGGTCTGTTCCAGCCTCGCTGACGCTTTCCAAAACTATGTTGGGAGGAAGCTTTCTGTCAAGGGCTTTTAAAAGCCTCTCCTTGTATTCGGGTATGCCATCACCAACCTTAACGGCAATCATAGAAGCCCTAACACCTTTAAAGCTGTTTATGATGTTCTCTATTTCGTCCAGCGTCTCATTCATGCTGAAACAGTTTCCAGTCCTAATAACCTTCCCATCAGCCAAAACAGCCAATCCCAAAACCTCACCGGGGTCAACACCTATAACTATCTGCTTGTAGGAATCTTTTCCCTCAATGTATTGCAGTGTCTGGTTTACCAAAGCCTGCAGGTCCATTCCATCCTTAAAAACTAGGATGTTTTCATGGTTTATGTGGGAGCGCTCCTTTTCGGTCGTTATTACGACTTTTATCTCTAAGGGTATGGGCTCGTATGGTGTCAGGCTTATGAAGGGCACGTTGGCTTTCTTCAACTCGTTAACTACTAGGTAGTAAGCTTTACCTGAAACTGTTGCAACCGCCACTTCCGCTTTCATACAACCTTCCTAGTAACGCCTTTTCAAGCAACAAATTATTATTTCGAACCTTATATCTATTAATGTGCGTGCCATTGCTACAGAAGATAGCAACAAACGTCAAAATGCTTGACAAGGCCCTTGAAGGCGGCTTCGCCATAGGCGAGGTCAGCCTAATATATGGAGAGGCGGAAACAGCCAAAACAACCTTGGCAATACAATGTGCGGTTAGCTGCGCGAGACAAGGGTTCAAAACATTTTTTATAGACTGCGATGGTACATTTTCCGCCAGAAGGCTTTCACAAATCGCATCTTGCGACATTGAAAAAGTGGCGGAGCTCATAATACTTGCAAGACCTAAAAGCTTCAAGGAACAAGCCCTCGTCATAGACCAGTCAGTCAACTACATAACCAAAGGCTTCGGACTCGTCGTAGTAGACACTGCAACCTTCTTGTACCGCGTGGAAGTGGCGGAAAATCCTGATAAAACATTCGAGCTTAACCGTGAACTGAATAGGCAGATGGCTTTGCTAGCGCAAACCGCAAAAATACGGAAAGTGGCGGCTCTCATCCTAAGCCAAGTTAGAAGCGTATTTGATGAAGCCTATGTGGATGTCGAACCAGTAGCCACAAGAGTGTTAAAGTTTTGGGCAAACACAATAGTTGCAATGAAACCAACAGAAAATCCAAAAGTTGTTAAGATAATAATGGAGAAAAAGGAAAAAATGACCAAGCCCTTCTCATGTTACGCAGAAATAAGCGAAAAGGGGCTGTGCGAGCTTCCACAACAATACGAAGGTTAAAAGATGAATATGCTAATGGAGCTTGTCTCCGAAGCCATAAAATTCATTTTTCCAGCCTACTGCGCCAACGCTATACCTGTACTCGCAGGTGGAGGCTTACCACTAGACCTTAGAAGAAAATTTTTCGATGGAAAACCAATTTTCGGGAAAAACAAAACCTTTAGAGGCTTTTTCTCCGGGCTGATTATTGGAACAATAGCGGGCTTCGCAGAAGCCGCAGTTTTCGAAGAATACCAAAACATAGGCTATTTCGGCTTCTTGCTGTCTTTAGGCGCTTTACTCGGCGATTTGGCTGGATCCTTCCTGAAAAGGAGGCTGGGGATACCGCCCGGCGGGGTTTTACCAATAGTCGATCAGGTGGACTTTGTTGTTGGAGCCTTAATATTCTCCATCCCGTTAAATATCTTAAACCTTGAGCTTATATTAGTTGTGCTTATTATAACGCCTCCACTTCACATGGCAACAAATTTTGCAGCCTACAAGCTTGGATTGAAAAATAGTCCATGGTAAAAGAGAGGCTATATCGCTCCATGAAGCTTCCAGTTTAGTATAACCTCTAAACCAATAAATGCAATAACAAAAAGGATGGCGCCTATCAGCAATGTTAAATATGCTTGTCTCGGCTTGTAAGCGTATTTCGTGCTTTGATAAATAAACATGGCGCCGGCAGCACCCATAGAGAATAGGATCATAGCAACAAGGCTGTCTGAAACCCACTGCTCAGACAATTGCGGATAAACAAAGAGAAAACGCCCACCATAATAGACGGCTGGAAGGGGTTTCACAATAATTAGGTGCAGTCCACCTCCATAGAGGAAAATGGCAACAGCCATGGCAATTATGGCAAGGGCTATCGTTGATGGTTTGGCTGTAGTTATTTTTGTGTAAAGCTTCTGTAGGGAATAGGAAAGTGAAATTGCTGTTTTCTTGGCTTTACGTGCCACCCTCCTCCTCTCCAATTTTTATTAGGTATTCTGCCACCTCTTTAGCCCATTCGCCGGTAAATGGATTCTTAACAATCTCACTTAAATACTCTTTCCAAGAAATCTCTAAGGCTTTCCTCCAAACCTCATACTTCTTCACAATGCTTTGATAGGCTCTAGCGTGTAGCTCGCAATATCCGTTTTCAACGGCTTCCCTACCGCATATGGTGCATTTCAACTGTTCTCCGCTCCTCCTTCAACGGGCATTTGGGATTAAAACACAAGTTCCAAGGGCGCCTACCCTTAATGCGGACCTGAACTGTTGGCCAACCACATCCACGACAGTTTCTCCAAAGGGGACGGGCTGTTCCCCTTTGGGGAAGCGGAAAGGCGGCGTTACACTGCTTTTTGAAGAAGTTTGTGCATCCGATGAAGCGTTTTCCTGTTTTTCTCGAATAGAGTATCATGAGCACACCGGTTCCACAGAGGGGGCATTGTCCCACAATCCTTTCTTCAAGCCTAGCCCTTTTTATCGCATTGCTCAGCTGTTCACCTATGGTTTTCTCCTTAGCTTTGAGCTCCTCAACAACGGGTTTTAGGATTTCAATGGCATCTAATAGAACGTTTTCACGTTTTTCTTGGTTGGCTTGAATCTTATCCATCCTCTCCTCAAGTTTTTTTGTCAGCCCTATCGAAACAATTGGGGGACAATGTCTCTTAAGAACCTCAAGAACCTCAAAGCCTAAATCCGTCACAACCATTCTCTCGTCTCGGACATATTTTCGGTCATATAAGGTTTGAATAATGTCTGCGCGGGTTGCCTTCGTCCCTATGCCAGCCTCCTCCATTTTCTTTAGCAAACTGCCGGGATTATATCTTGGAGGCGGCTTTGTGAACTTGTCTTCCAAAATAATCTTTCTAGCCTTAAGTCTTTGTCCCTCTTCCAGTGGTGGCAAAAGAACCTCCTCAGACCTCACGTACGGTTCGTAAAAGCGCAACCAGCCCTCTTTTAATGTTTGTCTACCTCGCAAGAAGAATCTTTGGCCGTCAATGTTTATGCAGACCTTTAGGCTTTGTCTTATGGCTGGCTCTCCAAAAACAGCCATAAACCTCCTAACAACAAGGTCCCAGATTCGCCTTTCAGGCTCTTCAAGCACCCTTTCGGGAAGGTTTCCAGTCGGATATACAGCTGGGTGCGCCGGGTCCTCCTTTTTCCCCTCGTTTGGCTTAAGCTCCTTTTTGGATAAGAGTTCCGCCGCGAGCTTTTTGTATTCAGAGACTCCGCTTAAGTTTTTCAGTATTGCCTCATAATTTATTGCCGGTGGAAGTTTTTGGCTACTTGTTCTTGGATACGAGATTAAAGCGTCCAAATATAGGCGCTGGGCAATGTCTAGGGTTCGGCGGGGCGTATAGCCAAAAAGGCTGTAGGCTTCGCTTTGCAATGTGCCAATATCGAAGGGTGTCGGCGGCATCTGCTGGAATTTTTTAACCTCAATGTTTTCGACTACGCCATCTTTCTCTTTACAAGCTTCTACAATCGCGTTAGCCTCTTTTTTAGTTTCAATTACGTCTTTTTCATATTCAGCCTCGAAAACTTGTCCGCCGATTTCGATTTCAGCCCTAATCTGCCAATAGGGCGTTGGCACAAAACACCTTATCGCCTTTTCTCTGGCGACAAGAAACCTTAGGGTCGGACCTTGCACTCTGCCGGTGCTTAGTGTGGCGTATTTTCCACTCCAGTCCTTTGCGGCTATTGTTAATGCTCTAGAGAGGTTAACGCCGTAAAGCCAGTCAATTTCGTGTCTTGTTCTTCCAGCCTCTATTAGGGCGAAGTCTAGTTTTGGTAGGAGTTCCTTGTAGGATTTTTCCAGCTCCTCCTTGGTTAGTGTAGAGTACTTCATTCTTTTGGCGACTCTTTCCTTATTGCCGCATGCATACTTCAGTATGCAATAGCCGATTATGCTTCCCTCAATGTCGTAGTCGCAAGCATCAACGTAAGTGTCAGCGTCCTTGGCAAGCTTCGAAATTGTCTCAAGCCAGGCACGAATTTGTTTTGCGCCTCTCTCCGCCATGTAACGGGGAACCCATCGGAAGTTGAAAACTGGATAGTAGTTTCTTCCACTTTTCTCCTCAGCAACCGTGTACAAGTGTCCAATAGCTGGAACAACAATTATCTGCCTATCTCTTTCCGCTATATAATAGGGAACACCATTCTCCTCCATCCTCTTAGCCTTACCCTTCAAGTCAAGGGCTGAAGCTATCCTTTGAGCAGCATCCGGCTTCTCCGTAATAATGAAGGTGTATTTCCCCATGCCAGCACGGACCATACCTTAGGATGTTGAATGTTCCAAAGATAAACCTTCGGTCAAAATTAAAAGTTTCTATCATCCAGTGCTAGTCCGCCGTGTTAAGTTTAGCAACCAATAAATATGGCGTAGATGTTACACCCATTTTGTTGAGGAGATGAGGACTTGCCTCAGAGGGTTGTTTGCCACCAGTGTGGCTATATCTTATATGAGGGAAGCGAACTTAAGCCCCCCGATGAAATTTTGCATAAGCATAATGGGAAATGCCCGCAATGCGGCAGAAAACTTGCTCTCATACCGTTAAACGTTGAAGTCAAACCCATAAAATAACACCTTTCATTTTGGGAGGCTGAAAAGTGCGGAAAACGCAGCTTTATGAAATCCATAAGAAGACAGCAAAAATGACGGAGTTCGCCGGATTCGAAATGCCCTTATGGTATAAAGGAATAACAGAAGAGCATCTTGCAGTGCGAAACAGCGTGGGCATTTTCGATGTTTCCCACATGGGAAGAGTAATTATAACTGGAAAGGATGCCGCAAGCTTCCTAAACTATGTCATAACCAATGACGTAACAGTATTAACGCCGAACAGCGCCCTTTACTCAGTTATGTGTAACGAAAACGGCGGAATAATCGACGACTTTGTGGTAAGCCGCCTTGAAGAGGAAAAGTTTCTGCTGGTTCCAAACGCCACAAACAGAGAAAAGGACTTTAACTGGCTGGTCACGAAGGCTGAAGGCTTTAACGTCAAAATAGAGGATGTTTCAGACAAAGTTGCAATGTTCGCCGTTCAAGGACCCAACGCCGAAAGAACCCTACAGAAAATCTGCACAGCAGACTTAAGTAAAATTGAAAGATTCAAATGCACAACAGCCAGATTGGCAGACGTAGATGTCTTTCTATCCAGAACTGGTTACACAGGCGAGGACGGCTTTGAAGTTTACGTGTGGAACGCGCCTCTAGACAAGCCATACAACGCCGTAAAAGTGTGGAACGCCGTTCTTGAAGCTGGCAAACCCTTCGGTATAGAGCCTTGCGGTCTAGGCGCCAGAGACACATTAAGGCTTGAGGCTGGACTATGCCTATACGGAAACGACATAGACGAAAACACAACACCATTAGAGGCAAGACTGAGCTTTGTGGTAAAATTTCAAAAGGACAGCTTCATAGGAAAAAATACCCTACTAAAGCAAAAGGAGGAAGGAGTCAAAAGAAGGCGAGTTGGACTGCAAATGATTGAGCACGCCATACCAAGACAAGGCTTCAAGATATGCAACGAAAAAGGCGAGGACATAGGACAAGTGACCAGCGGAACCTTCTCGCCACTGCTCAAATACGGCATAGCAATGGCCTACATACAAACACAACACGCCCAAGAAGGAAACATTGTTAACGTTGAAATCCGCAGAAAAATGGCTAAAGCAAAAATTGTGCCATTCCCATTCTACGACGCCGAGAAATATGGATATAAAAGGAAGACATCAGCATAAAACTATTTAACCAACCATAAGGAAAATAAAACATCTCATAACCTTTATTGAAGAGATGAGCTGCAAATGGAAACAAGAAATCTCTCCAAAAAAGATCGAATAATCAACGCGGTTAAAAACTTTGGAAAACTCCGCCCAAAATTAAGCCACACGTCGATAATGACCGTTGCGGCTTTAACACTCATACTCTTTATATCCTTCGTAATACGGCTATTTCCAATGCGATGGGAAATAGACCCAACAACCGGCAAAACAAACCTTCTACTGTCAGAGTTTGATCCATACTTCCAATATCGCTTCACAGAAAAAATGGTTAAAGACGGGTTCATCTCATGGGCTATAGAAAACGAAGGAAAAGGATGGATTGACTATCAGAGATGGCATCCTCAAGGGTTTTATGTAGCTAAAGGCGCCTTCCCCGGACTCCCAATGACGGCAGCCTTCCTCTATAAAATAGTTTCAATGCTTGGTGTAGGCATAGACTTAATGAGCTTCTGCGCTCTATTCCCAGCCATTATGGCGACACTGGCATGCCTCGCCATGTACTTCCTTGGAAAAGATTTTGGCGGCAAACCAGTAGGCTTATTGGCTGCACTTTTCTTAGCCTTAGAACCATCATACATTCAGCGGACATCATTAGGCTTTTTTGATGACGAAAGCATCGGCATATTCGCCCTCATACTTTTCGCCTTCCTATTCCTCAAGGCTATTGAAGAGGGTAAACCAGCCAGCTCAACCATAAAATATGCCCTTGCCACTGGGGCGGTTTTGAGCTATTTCTGTGCCGGGTGGGGCGCGGCTTATTACCCCATAGGAGTTATAACACTGTTCACGCTAATTTTGATAATTATGAGAAGGTATACACGGAAACTTTTTCTTGCTTACAGCTTAACTTTTGGGTTAGGTTTACTTATCGCAATCAATGTTCCAAAGCTTTCACCAAACTATCTATTAACAAGCGCCATATTGCCAGTCGCCGCCGTTTTTGGGATGCTCTGCCTAGTAGAAGTCATCACCAACATGAAAACAGCTAAATGGAAAGTTATATCAGTTATCATTTTCTTAGGCCTTATTCTTGGCGGCGTCATTGCACTTTGGTATGCAGGTTACATGCAGGGCATAGCCGGAAAGTTTCTGTATGTTATAAACCCACTTGAACGTGAAACCTCTCCTCTTTACGAGTCTGTAGCTGAACACAGGGTGTCAGCGTGGGGCTCCATATATTATGAGTTCGGCTTTTTGATAATCTTTTTCATAATCGGGTTATTCTTCATTCTTGGAAACCTAAACAATAGAAACCTGTTCCTCCTCGTTTTTGGTTTGACATCCCTTTATTTTGCATGCTCAATGGTGCGGCTTTTTGTTCTCACGGCTCCAGCCTTCAGCCTTTTAGCTGCTGTGGGGATTAATGGGCTTCTAAAACCATTTGTAATGCTGTTGAAGGAGCCGCCAAAAATAAGTGTTAGGAAAAAGTTTGGACTGGAACGAGTTGGAAGGGAGTTCAGTGGCATAGCAGTGTTCCTAATATTCTTGATATTAATGGTGAACTTGGCTTTTCCCATGCCCAGAGTTTACACGCAAGCCTACACGCCAACAACAATATCCGGAGGAAGCCTTTCCGTTTCGCCCCAATACCTAAGCAAGCCAGTAGATGAGTGGATTAACATGTTGCTTTATATGAGAACCACGCCGCTGGGTGCAACCACTGTTGTGTGCAGCTGGTGGGATTATGGGTACTGGATGACCGTGCTAGGCAACGTTACTACACTTGCGGACAACGCGACAATAAATACAACCCAGATAGAAAATATAGGGTTTATCTTTATGGCAAATGAGACACAAGCGATGAGAATGCTAAAGCTGTATAATGCATCTTACATCCTTGTTTTCACAACCATTCGCGCTGACACAGGGGGATGGATAAATGCTGGCGGTGACGAGGGCAAATGGGTTTGGATGGCGGCCATATCGGGGAAGGCACGTGAACGCTTTATAAGAGACGGCTTTATCACAGAGAGGGATATGTGGAATGAAAAACTTGACGATGTTAGAGCTTTGTTTGGAAATTATACATTAGGCTGGCATTTTCTCGGCGACAAAAACAACAACAACAAAGTTGATAATGAGGAACTTCAGCCTACGCAAGGACAAAACTCAACAATTTATAAGCTGATGAACTATGCCAGGGAGCGATGGATACAAGTGAACAAACAAGGCCCGGCGCCAACAACACAGTTAATATACTTTATTGAGGAAAGGATTGAAGGCTTGAACAACAAAAGTGGTTATAATGGTATTGTTCCGCTTGTTTGCCTCTACAAAATTAACTGGGAAAAGTATTACAGTGAACATCCAAGCGGGTAAGGGAGAAACATTTGTTTCCAAAGGTTCCAGACCAGCATAAGCCTGGCAAGCCCTTGGTTCCGACGGGTTTAGGCGTCATATATGTTGTGGCGAGCGCTGCTTACCTTTTCTTTTTGCATGCCTTTGAGTTTGACGTAAAGCTGAGCCACGGCAATGTTTCTCCAACTTTAACTTTGGCTGTTTGCATATTGTTTGGTGGTTTTATGGGTTTGCTGGACGACTGGATGGATTTGCGTTGGCGTTACAAGGCTTTCTTTCCTTTGGTGGCTGCTGTTCCCTTAATGGCGTTGACTTACAGAATTTATGTTGTGGATGCCACGTTAATACGTACAAGGATAACGCTTCCATTGTTGGGTACGATTGATTTTCGTGTATACTATTTCTTTGTTTTGATTCCGCTGATTGTGATGGTGGTCACCAACACTGTTAACCAGTTAGGCGGACTAAATGGCTTGGAAACTGTTTGCCCCGCCATTGTTTTGATTGGGCTTATGGCGGCTTCGGGGCGAAATGCGGTTTTATTAACTCTACCTTTGGCTGTTTGGCTTGTGCTTGCCTTTTTCAATTTTCAGGGGAAGATTTTTGTTGGGAACACGGGCTCTTTTGCTATCGGAATCACTTTGGCTTCTTTTGCAATAATTTCTGATGTGAAGTGGTGTTTGTTGATTTCGCTTATACCCTATATAATTAATTCTTCCATGATTTTGTTGAACTATTTCTTTTTCCGGGCTAAGGCTAATGTTTCTTTCGATGGAAAGAGGCTTTTCTCGGACCATAGGAGAAGCCTAATAACGCTTATTACTTATAGGCGGCCTTTGACTGAGCGGCAGGTGGTTACTACTATAGCCTTTTTGGTTGCTGTTTCAACTTTTGTTGCTATTGTTGCCCAGCTGTTCTGGTTTTAGAGACTGTGTGTAACAAAACGCTACATACAAAAGGCAAAAATTGGCTAGGCCCGAGCCTTGAATTCACGGAGGTTGTTAAGGAAAAACCGAAATTCGGCATGTAGACTTTAATGTGAGGAATTAGCTATTTGCCCCCACACTTCACGATCCAAATGTTTCGGTTGAGGTGGATGTTACCAGTATTGTAGGGGTTAAGCTGGACATTAAAGGCTTGGCTGGAACAGTCAATTTTGATGTTAAGGTTAGGCTTGAAGAAAAGGAAAAGCCTAATGGTTATTGTTGGTTTTAACCTTCAATTGACAACGAAACAGGCATTGTCAAATTTGAGGTTGAGGGAGCAGCCACCATAACCAGCAAGGACGCAAAGATAAACAAGATGCCGGAGGTTGACCCTGAAACAAAAGTGCCCCATGTTTTCAGAAGATTTACTAACACACTTTACAGCCATGTACTTACTCTCCACAATTTTAAATACTCCCTCACCGCCAGTAGATTTGCTCCTTTCCAGAAAGGAAGTGTCAACCGAAGGCGTCGCAATTGAACCGGAGACGGCCGAAGCTGTTAAAGTAGAAACTGTTGGAAAAACAGAAAAAAGGGTCAACAGAGAAAGAATACTTTTATAGTTGCCTTGTGGTTATGCTGTTTTGTTGGCGGGTGAGTGGGGCCTCCCACCCGTTCCGCCATAAAAATCCCGGTGTAGGGAGGTGAAAAATTGAAATTTGATTGTAGAGACTTGGCTCTAACAGCGGTTTTTGCGGCGCTTTACGCCATAATTAACATTGTACAGACAATGACGAGTGGCCCAATAACATATGGACCAGTTCAGCTGCGCCTTGCTGACTGTCTAATAGCTTTATCGGCACTGTTCGGATGGCCTTTGGCTATTGGAGTTGGAATTGGCTGTTTCAGTAATGTATACTATATGCTGGACCCGGTTGACATTATTATAGGGCCTATTGTGAATTTTGCGGCGGCTTCCATTGTCTTTGCGTTGCGGAGGAGGAAACTTTTGGCATGCACTTCTGGCGCCTTGGTTGTTGGCGTTCCAATAGGTTTGTACTTGTACTATCTTTACGTGCAAGGCAACCCGATCATCCAGCAACAGACACCAAATTTTGGAGTTCCGCTGCCATTATGGTCGGCATTTGTCCTAAGTCTCGTAGTCAGCAGTTTGGTGGCTGTCTCCGTTATAGGATCTGCTCTGTTGAAGGCACTATCAAGACAAGGCGTTATAGATTCTTTGAGGGCGCGCGGGCTAAAAGTGATTGAGGAAAAGTGACGCTGTTGATTACATGAAGCGTTCCAGTTTCGTTAAGCCTATTATTTCGTCGAAGCCCAAGCCTAACGCGTCTAAAACTTGGTCGAATGTTGATTGCAGATAAGCCACATACTTATCCACGTCTATCTCGTTTTTTGTTGCCAGTTCCACCGGTTTTACATGGGGTTCATTTACCACTTTTACAAAGCTTATTAGGTCTCCGGCTTTCAGTTCCATTCCGCTTTCCTTTAGGATTTTTGCGGCTTTAACGTGCTGCGGTGTTGTCTTTGTGTAGCGCTCTGGTTCCTCGCCTAACACAACGTTGAAGGCTAGTTCGTTTAGGCTTTCCCATTCGCGCCTCTTAAGGCGGATGTAGCAGTCGCGTATTGTTTGGATAATGTCTTTTTTGGCTGCTTCAAAGTCTGCTGGTGTTTTAACCATGGCTAGGCGTTCTTTCATTTTGTCAAAGGCCTTTTTGATGAACATGGGAATGTGGCGCTTCTTGCCTGTCAATCCCTTAACGTCAACACTTCCGTCTTCCAGAACGCCTAGATAGTTCTTTTTGCGGGAGCTGAAGACTGCGTAGCGGTAAATCTTGTCCACGTCCAAGCCCATTTTCAGCTCCCGTTCAGTCCATACTTCGAGTTCGTGTATCTGCTCTTTTGATGGGTTTTTTAGGAAGACGCTGTCCGTGTCTCCGTAAAGAACTTGAATTTTAAGTTCTTCAGCCCTCTTAATTATCTGGGTTATGGCGTGTCTCCCTATGGCCGCTGTTGCTTCTGCTACTGGTGGGCAGTAGAGGTCAAAGGTTTCTGCCCCAAAAACGCCATAGCTGGCGTTTAAAATGACTTTTAATGCGCCTTGAATAATATTGTACCAGCTTCTAACATCTGGCGGCAAGGCTTTGTCCTTTGATTTCGGCTTGTACCATTGGACACGCAAGTCCCTAAGAGAGCCTATTAAGAGGCTTTCTAGGGCACGCTTTTTCCGGCAGACCCAGTGGGGCGTGTCTGGCACAAGGTTTGTTTGGCATTCCGTATGCCGGCACAAGATGGACTGGTAGCCTAGGTTCCAAACTTTAATTATTGATGGGTATAGACTTGGGAAGTCCATGACGGCGACGTTGAAGTGGACGCCTGGCACTGGTTCGACGACTATGGCGCCCTTGTACTTTTTACCTTTTATTATGGCTTTTGTAGCTGTCTTTCCCTTTAGGGCTAGTATGTCTTCAGCATTTGGTATCAGCATGTTTTTTCTGCGGTGCTCACGGTGCATGAAGTTCCTTATCCAGCGGGAAACTCCTTGCCGGCTTACATCCTCCATCGGCATGCTGCTTATCCTAGATAAAAGGAGGATTAGCTTCAAGACTAGTTCATCTTCGAAACTTGTGAGTTTGTAGGTGATTTCAGCATCTCTAAAGCAGTATTTTGCGAGTTCTGTGTAAGTTAATTCGCCTATGCCCTTTTCCAGCGTTATTTTGTCTAAGCCAACGAGTGCCTTGCCGACATCGCCTAATGTCACGTCTCGGTAGCGGTTGTTAAAGGCGTAAATTTGTATGGAGCGGTTGAAGAAGAACTTGTAGAGGTCTATGTGCACTCCATACTTTAGGAGGCAAACCCTCTTGCCAACCTCTATTGGAATTTCATCCCTTTTAAAACCGTGGTTTTCCGCTCTGTGCGCCAAATACCGTAGGTCGAAGTCGTCGCCGTTAAAGGTTATCACAAAAGGGTAGTCCCACAAAACCTCAAAAACAGCCCTTATAAGCTTCTCTTCAGAGTCAAAATATTCTATTTGTACGTTTGCAGGTAAACGTTCTGAGCCCTCGCGGACACCTTCCCTTTTTAGGAGGAGAACTCGCTTTTGTCCGTCTGAACTGTATAGGGAGACGCATACTATTGGGTAGGCTGCCTCACGCGGGTCTGGCATCCGTGTTGGTATGGGTGAGTAAACTTCAATGTCCATGGCGACATAGCGGAACTTTGGGGCTGGATATTCAAGGAGCCTAGCCCACTGTTCAATGTATTGGAGCTCTTCAGCGTCAGCCTCCTTAAAAATGCTAACGATTTGCTGAACCATTTTCTCCACTACTTCTAAGCGTTTTGGCACAAGATTGCCATCCTTAACCTCGTAAACCATGCCGGGCAAAAGTCCACGATCATAAATGTAGGATTGGTAATATTTTATCTTGGACTCCCAAACCTTAATGGATTCGGCGGAGACTGGGACATCTGCAATCTTTGGAAAGTCTTCTGGAATAATGTCTCTTATGCAACCTCTTGGGCGTCCCCCAACAGCCAAAGGGTCCTTAGCCACAATTTTTGTCAATTTGACCGGCTTATCCAAGAGGGGGTCAAACTTCTCCTCAATTTCGAAGTGGTCAAAGCCCGGATGCTTCACCAAACGGTCAATTTTTTCAAGCTCGAGGGGCGAGAGGTTCGTGTAGCAATAGGGCTTATGCCCCGTATTATCATACCAGAAGTAGATTCGCCCAGAATTTGGCTCGTAAAGCTTGATTAGGGCTTTTCCAGCTTTGCCATCATAAGTGGCTGAAACAAAGTATGATGGTGGAAGGTTTAGTGCTGTCAGCTGGAAACCCCGCTGTTTTCGCTCTTTTTCTAAGGATTCTGTGAAGGGTAGGGCTTCCTCTCTGGCTTCTTGTGGCTTAGCCACAAACATTGAAAACTCGTCTAAGCGTCTCTGAGCCATAACCGCTCTTAACCTAAACTAAATATCACCAGCAACAGACTAAAAACCTTACTAGACGGGAACTTGCGAATTTCAATAACCATTAACCATTTTAACCATAAAATCAGCGAGTACTACTGTTCCATTTATCCTTTGTTCTGTTGGAAAATGTCCGCATTATCCTTTATAGAAAATTTTAATCCTAAAAGTGCTTTTCTATTGCTGTTTAGCCTGGTGGAAAGGAATGCTTAGAGAGGCTTGGTCTCTGGCTATTGAGGCTTTAAGCTGGATGGAGAAGGAACAAATAAGCGAGCGTTTAGCTATAGCAAGGACAGCCAAACAGCTGGAGATAAGCGATATTGACGCTTTACGCTTCGCTCATGGTCTTATCTGTGAAACCGTCAGGCGCCGCAACCTCATAGACCGCTTCATAAACGAGGTTTTGAAGCCCAATTCCATAAGCGAGTTCACTTTGGGCGTCCAATCTTTTTTAAGGCTTTATGTTTATCAGACAAGGGTTGCCAAAAACTGGGCTAAATTTGATGTTGAAGAGGCGAAAAACATCGTGAGGCTTGCCCGTTCAATTTTGGGCTGGAGAACACTTCAAAGCATTGAGCCCTTTCTAGGCTTGCTCTTAACAGAAAACCCAAAAAACCTTCTAAAAAATGTGGGGGACGATGAAAGGGTTGGACTTTTAACTTTTCACCCCACATGGTTTGTGCGTTACTGCATCAAGCTTTTCGGAAGAAAAGAAGCAATAACAATGCTGGAGGCAAACTTGAAGACGCCTCCAACCTATATTAGGCTCAACACGTTGAAAGGCAACGAAAATGAGATTTTGGCGAGACTAGTCGAAGAAAAAATAAGAGTTGAAAAGGTTGAGGGGTTACGCTACGCCTACAAAGTTTTAGGCACCAAAACCCCATTAACGAGGACAAAAAGCTTCGGTGAAGGCTTATTCTACATTCAGGATAAGGCTAGCTGTTATGCGGCTGAAGTGGCAAACCCACATCCGGGAACGGTGCTTTTAGACGTTTGTGCAGCTCCAGGTGCCAAAACCAGCTATTTAGCTCAGCTTATGCAGAACCGTGGCGCAATCTATTCAATAGACTTTTCGAGGCGAAGGATGAGTGTTTGGAAAAGCGAAATATTAAGGATGGGTGTGGAAATCGCCGAGCCAATAGTTGCTGATGCATGTAACCCGCTGCCACTCTCTATACAGGCTGACATGGTGGTTTTAGACCCCCCCTGCACAAGTACCGGAGCCTTCGCAAAGATTCCATCAGCCAAGTGGAGGCTAACACAGCGCTCTGTTGAGAAGATGGCTGAAATCCAATGGCAAATGCTGGAAAACTGCACTGAAAAAGTCAAGAAAGGCGGTACACTAATCTATTCTACATGCAGTATAACAGTCGAAGAAAACGAAATGCTAATTGAAAGATTTTTGAAGTGGCATCCGGAGTTTTCGCTGGCTGAAATAACCCCAAAAATCGGGCTTCCCGGGTTAAGAGGCTTGGAAAAATGTCAGAGGCTTTACCCACATATCCACGAGTGCAACGGTTTCTTCATAGCAAAACTGTTAAGGGACAAAACATAACAATTATTTAAGGTGGCTTTGATTTAAAAGGGTGGAAATTGACTGGGAGAATTGTAGAGGTTGAAGTGAATGCTCAGCAGGACACCGTGTTGAAGAGGAATTCGACTTAACACTTTACTCTGAAGAAGAAGGCAAAAGCCTAGAGCTCCCAACATTTGCAGTTTCTTCTATGGCGCTATTTTCCCGTATCTGGTGGCTTTGCAGTTTGGCAGAGCCTTCCCATGTGAAGAAAACAGAGACATTTTCACTTCGGACTGCCCATACCGTCAAAAAGTTATGATTGAAATCAAAAGAGCTGAAAATGAAAAAAGAGTCTAACTCATTCTCGCCTTTTCTATGCTACATAATACTTCAAAAATCACCTTAGCAGCATGAATAGCTGATAGTCCAGTGTCGTAGTTTGGCGCAATCTCAACCACGTCAAAACCGATAATGCGTCTGTCGCAAACACTGCATAATATGTCCAGCAAAGTGTGACTTTCAAGACCATCTGGTTCTGGATTTTGCACTGCTGGGGCATACGCGGGGTCTAGAACATCCATATCCACAGAAACATAAACGCTTTTTACATCGGCGAGTTTTTGTTTCAAAAGCTTCAGCGCTTGCCCCGCCCCATCATTTATAATTTGTTGGGTTGTTATGAACTCTATTCCGGCTTTCTTTGCATAGTCAAGCTCTTCTTTGCAGACAGCCCTTGTGCCAACTTCCAAAATTTTAGTTAGCTTCAATTGTTCATTGAGCCTCCGCATAAAAGTTGCGTGAGAAACCTTCAAACCCATAAACTCATCCCGCAAATCAAGGTGGGCATCAAAACTCAATACAGCCGTCTTAGAAGCTTTGTTGCCGAAACCCTTCAAAACACCCAGTGTAACGGTGTGCTCCCCGCCAATAGTGACAGGTATTTTTCCAGCTTCCAATATTTCTTTGATTACTTTTGCAAGTCTTTCAAGGGTTTGCTCTGTGTCTGTGGAAATGTGCAAGTCGCCTAAATCATGGATCCGCAAATTTTCAACATCTATACAACTGCGGAAACTGTAGGTTTCAATGTTTAGGGAAGCCTCCCTTATGGCATATGGTCCAAACCTAGCTCCAGTTCGATAGGTGCTTGTAACGTCGAAGGGCACGCCCAAAACCACATAGTCAGCTTCCTCAAAAGTTTTTTGAAAACCGCTGAAAACTGTGGAGTGCGAAACATAAAGGCTGCGGTGACTCATCCTCTGCATCCCCTTATGAGCCGAATGGCTAAAAAGTTTAGTTTATGAAGTTCTAAACTCTTTCGCTCCACAATTAATAATTGAGGCCGCTTTGACGTGGCTCAAATGACTGCAAGAGACTTGTTGTGGTGAATAATTGGAGGCAGTGGCACCGCGCTTCCTTTTTCTAACGTAATAGGTTGTTGAAGCCAGAACAGTGAATATGGCTAGGATTATTATCAGCCAATGCGGTGGGAATCCCTCAGCGCTTGGAGTAACACCTTCCTCGTCAGATACAGCCTTGACAATATAACAGTCTTGCAGAGTTTCCAGCCTTGTCAAAGCATTCCACAGAAAAGGTTATTATGGCATCTTCGATGCCCTAAATTCATTTTTGATTTCGCTTCCGTTTTCCACGGAAAACCACATAGGTTTGGCCTTTTATGACTCCCAGACATAGGTCTCTTCGCCTATTTCAGCTCCATCCTATCAAAGTTTGCGTCTTCAGCGTGAAGCCTAACAATCACCATGCCCGCAGAAAACTTCCGTTAAACGGCGACTAGATTTCAGCCTTTGGCAACGTATTGTCAACCGTTATAGCAACTTTGTGTTTGGCTTTGTTTCCAGCCTCGTCAACGGCTTCAAGCGTCAAAACGTGAAGCCCATCATCTAGTGCTGCAGTGTCAAATTGCTGAGTGCATTGCCCCCATCACGTTCCATTAGCCTAGAAGTTTTCATCGATCGTAAGCTTGGCACTTAACAGGTTGTCGTCTTGTACATTAACCGAGACGCCCAGGCTTCCGGCGACATAGCTTCCATTATTTGATGTCAAAATTGCGGCTACCGGCGGATATCGGTCGTCAACTGTGTATAAGTAAATGTCTATAGCTATGTGTTTCCGGCATCGTCAACCGCGGAAACACGATAATTTACTGTTGTTCCATATGGGAGTACTGATATCTCCGCAATATATAGTGTGCCGTTGAAATCCATTCTTTCAACATTCCAATCCTGTTCCATTATTGTAAGATAGCAAAAGCTCTTTTACGCCGCTGGCAAATGGGGCCCCATTGCATTCGCAATTATTAAAGCGGTTTCGTTGTAGTTGGGTTGGCTGGAACCCGCTCAATATAGGTTATGACTAGTGGGTGGAAGTCGCCGACTATATATGTGTACTCTTTTGAGCAGGCCTTTGTTTCCAGCCTTGTCACAGCGCGGACCACATAGGTGACCGCGGAGTTATAGCGTTTTGGCGGGATTTCTGCAAAATACAGATTGCCAGTTCTATTCATCTTTAGCCTAACAACTTCTTGGTTGTCGATTCTATAGTATAGGGTTGCGTTGGCTACTCCGCTTTTGGAATCTGTTATGTATGCCAAAACAAGCACGCTGTCCTCGTATTTGGGCTTTGTTGGGTACTGGAAACAGAATGAATCTTTTTAGGGGTTCAAGTCTCTGCGGTGGCACGCTTCAACTGTGAAACTTTGGGCAAGGCTTATTGTTAGGACTAAAAAAGGTTAGGGACAGAATTACAGTTGCTCTTCTTTTTTTGCATCCCCCCTTTCTCAAAACAAGGCACTACCATTTTATAGGAAAAATGGTTGTTTCGAAAAGGGAAATATCACGGGTTTAAGGGGCAAGACCGAGGCGAAAACGACAGTTTAAAGCATATGCTTTATTAACCATATTTGTTTCAATTAATGCATTAATTCCAGAAGGCAACCAGCATGGGATTAAAGTCGAAGCTTAAAATCGAAAACATAGGTTTGCTTTTAGCCGCAGTTTTCTATGCTGCCTCCGGCTCGGCCTGTTTTATTGTATTGGCTACAATGGATTATGAGCTGGTTCACATAGGCTTGATCGGCATAATAAGCCTAGCCACAGCCTATGGCCTAATTAGGCAGAGGCGCTGGGCTTTATGGAGCGCCTTCGTCCTATTCTTCACAAAAACAACTTTTGCCGCATCAATGCTCTACTATACCATGGGTGGCGACATCCTCATCGACACAACCATGATTCTGTACTTAGTCCTAACATGGGTTGCCACAATTTATTTGGCTGCTAAGAGAAAGAAACTTCGATCTTAAACTCTGATGTTCTCCAAGTTCTTGAAAAGGTGAACCGTGACCCCCTCGCCCGCATCGACGAACTGCTGGTTTTCGGGGATTTCTATAAATCCGTCAGCCCTTAATAGGGTTGTTATGGCTCCGGAAAGCCCAACTGGGACGGGTTCCGCCATGAACCGTTGGCTTTCGTCTCTTTTTATTTTCACCATAACGAATGTGCGTCTACCCCTTGCTGGAAACATTCGTGTTGACGCAAAAGCCCTAATGGTGGCAGCTTCCACCGTTTTTCTTCCAGCCATACACTCTATAATTTGGCGGACAAGCAAATGAAAAATTAACAGCGCAGAGGTTGGGTGTCCGGGAAGAGCGAAAATGGGCTTGCCCTCTACTATAGCGATAGTTGTTGGCTTTCCGGGTTTTGTGGCTATTCCACAGACAATAACGCCCGGCTTTCCAAGAAAACTGAGAGTTTTTGGAATAACGTCTTTCGGTCCAACTGAAACTCCGCCAGAAGTCACGACGATATCTGCTGATGTTAAAGCATGTCTCAATGCTTTTTCAATTTCATTCGGATCGTCTGGGAAAACCCCCAGATAAACTGGTTTTCCGCCACTTTCCATCACGGCCGTGCTTAGGCTGTAAGCGTTAATGTCATAGATTTTTCCTTGGGCAAGTGGCTTGCCTGGTTCGGTTATTTCAGCGCCTGTAGATAAAACTGCCACTCTTGGAATTTTGTAAACCTTGACTTTTGAAAGTCCAACCGCTGCTATGGCGCCAATTTCTCGTGCACCTAAAATTTGCCCTTGCTTGACAACTGTTTCGCCCCTCTTTATGTCTGCTCCAGCTTTCATAACGTTTTCATCTTTTGCCACCGCAGCATAAATGTAAATGTCGCTGTTTTTTCGCTCGGTGTCTTCAGCCATAACAACAGCGTCTGCACCCTCCGGGATTGGCGCGCCAGTCATTATTTCTGCTGCTGTCCCATGTTCCACCTTTATTTTTGGCATTTCCCCAACGTTTACCACTCCGCAAAGCTTCAGCTTCACTGGTCTATTTTCGTCTGCGCCGAAGGTGTCTTCGGATTTAACAGCATAGCCGTCTACTGTTGAGCGGTTAAAAGGCGGAATATCTAATGGGGCTACTACATCTTCTGCTAAAACGCGGTTATAAGCCTCCAAAAGCGAGACTTCCTCTATGCCTAGTGGTTTAACCGCAAAATGCTTTTCAATAGCCTTTTTCGCCTCTTCAAATGTGAATAGCTTCCTAAACATTCTCGCTTAAAACCTCCAACTTGTCAAAAAGGTGAACTTGAACCGTCTCGCCTTCCTCCAGTCCCTCACGGTTTTCTGGCACAACAACATAGCCATTAGCCTTAGTCAATGTCGAGATTATGCCGGAACCCCTAGAACTTATGGGCTCAGCGTAAAACTCTCCATTCCTCCGGAAGACACGGACGCGAACAAAGGTTTTTCTCCCAAGAGCTGTGGATGTCCGCCTCGTAAGCTTTGCCACAACAACGGGTCTAGCTTCATTTTCTATACCCAGCATTTTAAGAATTAGGGGTCTTGCAAAAACCTCAAACCCAAAAAAGGCTGCCACCGGGTTGCCTGAAAGCACTATTACTGGCTTGCCATCGACAATAGCTAGGGCTGTCGGCATAGCTGGGCGCATGGCAACTCCGTGAACAATAATGCCCGGCTTGCCAAACTTGTTTATGACTGTTGGAACTAGGTCTGATGCCCCAACGCTTGCTCCGCCAGTGGTTATTATAACATCCGCCTTCTTCAGTCCTTGCTTGAGCTTTTCTGAAATTTCCTTAACATCGTCTTTGGCTATTCCCAAGTCTAGAGGCTCGGCGCCCACTTCATGGCATAAGGATGCCAGCATAACCCTATTCGTCTCATAGATTTGGTCTTTCAGCAGCTTTTCTCCAGCTTCAACAAGCTCGTTTCCAGTTGCTAGAATAGCTACTTTCGGCTTTTCAAAAACCATCAACTCGCTTTTGCCAAGCGCTGATATCAGGGCTAAATGGTGGGGTTTTAGACGTGTTCCAGCTTTTACTGCAACCTCGCCCTTAGCTACGTCTTCTCCCCGCTTCGAAACATTTTCACCCGGTGTGACAGCAGCCCAAACCTCTATCTCGCTGTTACCGACGAGTTTAACGTTTTCCAGCATTAAAACGGCATCTGAACCCTTTGGAAGGGGGTTTCCAGTCCAAACTTGTTTTGCTTCGCCCTTTTTCACTTCGCTTGTGCTTGTCAGTTTTAGGGTTTTTGGCTTAAACTGAGAAGCTCCAAAAGTGTCTTCAGCTTTAACGGCATAACCGTCAACCGCAGAACGGTCAAATCTCGGCAAGTCTTCCTCTGCAATGAGGTCTTCTGCCAAAACGCGGTTAAGAGCACCCCACACTGGAACATTTTCGGTTTTCCAGCGCCCAATTTTTTGACTGCTGAAAAACAATTTTTTCGCTTCCTCGATTGATGCGAGTTTTTGGAAACCCCTTAACCTGACCAAAACTAAGAGCACCCATAAACAGCATAACGACTTTATAGAAAAAGGTATCGCACAAAAGTTCCAGCTTTTAGGTTTTCATCTCTTTTCTTAGGATGTCCCGCATTTTCACGGCATCAACATCCAGGACTGGGCTCTCGCTTATTATTACAGGGTTCAATCTAAAATCGGCTATAACCTTTGCAAGCATCTCAAAGTCCGGTCCATAGCCAGCCTTATCCATCGTGTGGTGGCATTTCTCTCCCTTATCAGTAAACTCGACCTTCGTAAAGTGGCAATGCATGTTCTTGACGGCTTCTGTTCCCAAACGCCTCTCAATCTCTTCCGCAACTTTGCGGAAGTCACCAACAGTTTTGAAACGTCCACGGTCCCTCGCGTGTAAGTGGGCCCAATCTATTACGGGTTGAGTTTGCTCAACTTGTTCACACAAAGCCAAAATCTCTTCTAAACTGCCAAACTGGGTTGGCTTTCCCATGGTTTCCGGACCAAGTCGCACATCCTTAATGCCAAGAACCCTTAGCCTCTCAACAACGTCTTTTAGAGCTTCTAAGCATTCTTTAAAAACCTCTTTTGGAGGTTTTCTGCCGTAAAACCCCGGGTGAAAAACAACAATTTGGGAGCCCATCCAACGGGATGCGGTGGCACACGCGATTAGGCGTTCTTTGCTGGCTTCAACTGTTTCCTTTCCACCGCAAAAATTTATGAAGTAGGAACCGTGGAGACTTAAGAGAACATCGTTCTCTTTAGCCTTCACCCCTAGTTTTTCAGCTTCCTCCCTTCGAATTTGAGGCTTCGCACCCCAGCGCACAGCTTGATATTCAAAAGCGTCTAACCCCTCTTCCCGCAGGAGCCTCGGGACATCCATCAGAGAGGCTTTCATAGCCCTAAAACTTGGCGGAACCCCTGCCGGTCCAAACCTTGGACGGCCAGACATTTCGAGAGCCTCTAACTTCTCTTTGCCTTCCTAAAGCGATAACCTTTTCGCGTTAAAAACCCGTAGGAAAATACTGCCAAAGCTGAAACCCAAGCTGCCACATTCTGAAAAACAATGTATTTGCCGACCGGAGGCAAATCCACAAGAGGCTTCACAAATCCCCCAAGGGCTGAAACAAAACCTCTCAAGTCTGGAGCTGCAGAAATTATGGCATTATTTATTGCTGAGCAAAGCCAACTAATGGGACCGAGAGCCTCAACAAAGCCTTTCAAAGCATTATTAACAGACTTTACAAACCCAAGAAGCGACGGATTCCCACAATAAATGTTTGAAAAAGTACCGTATATTAACTCGGGATAGGCAACAACCGAAACCAGCAAGATTAGGGATGAAAAGACCAAAATCGTTATTGTGGCGCTTTTTATTGTTGCCCTTGCAAAGCTAACCTTGCTCCAAATGTAGGACACTCCCTTAACCCTTAAAAGTCCAGCCTTTATTCTACTGAAAAAATTCTTTATGGCACTTGCTATTTTAGACGTGGGTTTATTTTCAGCCTTTTGGTTTTGACCCATCTTTCGCGGTTTAGCTTTAGCTTTTCCTTCAGGCGGTTTTTGAGGCTGCGTAGCTGCGTATTTTGTCATGCAAATCCAACTGAAAACAAGTGTGATAATAACTGCCAACGGGACAAGATGAAAAAGCGGGCTCACAACAATTGTTATCGTCCAATTTGTCCATGGAAACTGAAAACTTCCTTGCAAGGGGTTTTCTTCTTTTACCCCGAGGGAAATGGCGTAAATGACGATGGCGTACTCAAGCAGAGCGGCTATTATAAGAAATAGGACTATTGCCGCTAAACCCTTAAGAGTTGCCCATCGGAGTATTAGATGTCTGGACAATCAACCACCACTTGCACTTCGCCTATTGTAAATTTTGTTTTAGAAATATGGAAAATCCGGTTAAAAAACATGACTGTTAAAACTTCACTTCGTTATGTGATTTCGGTTCATCGCAAGGGAAACTCATGCCCGCATTTTGGGCATTTTGCATAGCTGCACTGAACCGTTGAGGGGCATCCTGAACATGCAAAGGCTCTCCCATAGGATATGTCAAATGCGAAGCCGCATTTGGGACAGTTTACAAGCTTTTTAGCCTTTAAGCCCAATTTTGGCGTCCCTTGCAAAACAACAAGCACGGCAAACCTTTAAAACCTTTCGTGGAAAACGCGCCTTATGGAAATTTTTAACAGCAACAAATTTATATAATTAGGGTTTGAGCCTTTAAATGCTAGCTTGATGATTGTCGGCATGGGAAACTAATGCAAACTGGAAAACTTGAAAGGATGAAGCTGTATAAAGACCCGAATGTTCAGGTTTTATTAAGTAAATTTTTAAGCGGCGAAATAAGCGAGCTTAAACCCGCCTTTAACCCAGGGTTTGGCTACAGATATGCTGAAGTTGAGGCAATTTTGGGGGGCCCCTCAAAAGTTGAGGATTTCTTGGATAGGCTTTATGAAGCAAAGGTGATTGAAAGAAGGCTTTACGACAAAATATTGTACTGTCCCAGTTGCGGTTCGCAGAACATTTCAACCCATTACTGTTGCCCCTACTGCAAATCCTTCAACATACAGAAAAGTTCGCTGGTTGAGCATGTTAAATGTGGCTACATGGATGTTGAAGAGAACTTCAGAAAGGGCAGGAAGCTTATCTGTCCAAAGTGCCATGAAGAGTTGAAGAAGCCTAATGTGGACTATAGGAAGGCTGGGATATGGTGCACTTGCAAGGACTGTGGCAAAAGCTTTGACATACCTGATACAAGGCATTTTTGCAGAGAGTGTCAAGCGGAATTCACTTTTGAGAATGTGGAAATCCGAGACGTTTATGCTTACACGTTGAATGAGGAAGTGAGGAGCGAAATAACAGCCGGATGGATTTTTGTTGCACCGATAAAGGAGTTTCTCATTGAAAGCGGGTTTGAGGTGGAAGCCCCAGCCTTTTTGAAGGGTAAGTCTGGCGCTAACCACATGTTTGACATAGCCGCCTACCGAAAGGAAATAACCAAAAAAGTGGCGGTTATGGATGTGGCAATCGCAAAAGAGGTGGTTTCAGAACAGCCAGTAATAGCCCTCTTCGCAAAAATATACGACGTGGCGCCAGACAGTGCCATTCTTGTAGCCATCCCAAAGCTGGGAGATAACGCAAAAAAAATGGCTGATCTTTACAACATCAAAGTTGTAGAGGGGAAAAATGTGAAAGGAATAACAAACGCTCTCAAAGAGAAATTGTTTGAAAATTCCTGACGTCTTACTTAATCAAGGAGACTGCAATGTTCCCGGCTCCCGTTGTAACTTTAACCATATAGATACCTTTAGGCCAATATATGTCTTCCCTAATGTAATAGGCAGTTTCGCCGGAGTTTAAAAATCGGTTTTCCTCATAACGAATATGATGGGTAGCGTTTATTACCCATATAGAAACTATGTGAACCGTTGTTACGCCAATATTCCTGATACTTACAAGAACTCCATTAAAAATTATTTGTACTCCAAAAAAGTCCAAATAAATTGTCGTCTGGGTTGCATCTGGCCCCGAGTCAGTAATTATTAATTTCAGAGTTCCGTTGTTATCGATATAACTTTGCCAGTCAGGCAAAGTTACATTATAGTATTTAAAGGCTGAAGATATATCAATTTGCGCGATTATATCTCGCTGTCTACTTATCTGATTGTAAGCTTTTAAAATCAAGGCCTCAAAGTTATCGCTTGCTTTTACACGAAGGCTAACATTTATAAATCTGATAGAACTTGGCAAAAAATTTCTAATGTTCGCTGTAAATTCTCCTATTATGCTTAAAGTAAAATCGCTGTCATTTTGAATGCTAAATTTTAACTCAATTAGATCAGCTTTAAAATTAAAGGAGGTAGAGGTAGATTTAACGCACGTTACCTTTAACCTCCATCCGCCATTATAATCAATATAACGGTTAATGTTGGATGTTATGTTCTTTGTCAATAAGAAGTCGTTCGTCCCTATTATGGAAGAGGCATATCCGTCCTCTCCGACTTCAGAGTATCTACCAGCCTGGTAATCATAAAGCTGGAATACGGCTGTTACTGTGTCACTTGTAGAGCTGCTGTCTACAGCTAAAGTGATTTGCGTCCAAGAGGCCAAAGTGACATTTCCTCGAAATTCAATTTCAACCCTATGTTCTAAATCCATTTCGTAAGTGCAGTAGATGCAATATTGGTAATCATTGTGTTGCGAGTCTGTTGGATTGCTCGGCGAATTATAATTATTTGAGGTATCATAGTGTCCTTGATTCGCAAAGCCATCTGTGTAGTAGAATTTTATGTGGTTATTAGGTATTATCATCAATACATATTCAGTGTTTGGTTCCAAAGTAGGCGGAGAAGAGAAGGTAGCTGTCCACCATTGCAACGTTGTGGAAATGGAGAGGGGTTCTGTTATTGCTATTATCTGCATGTCAATGTGGCGTACAATCATACATTTTACGTTTCTTGTTCCGACGCTACTGCATCCAAAAAAAGAGATGCTTTTGGCGGTTATATAGGCTGATGGTGAAACGAAAAGGCTGCCATACATTTGGTTTCTTAGAACAGAAGTATAACCTGTACCATTAGCACTGTTACCAAATATACCTGTTAAACTTTCAGATGAATAACTGCCAAAAGTAAGGTATATGTTATCATCATCCTTAAGATCATCCACTGAGCCATCAATATAACGCGTTGACCCTAAAATCATGTATTCAGACGGAGATGCTGATATAAGTGCGTTATTGATATCGGATTCTTCAACGAAAGTTTGATAAGCGTTATCTTTGGGATGCCAAGTGTCCTCATAAGTTCCGCTAATACATTGACCCATTTCCAAGATATACTCAGCATTGCTATTGAACCAAGGAGATTTATCGCTGAAATAGGTAATTTCGATTTTCTCTTGCGCCTTTTCCCAATCTAGCTGATTCATTTGATAGTTCCATAACACTACGTTAGCAACTGCAATGGTGATCAGAATTAGGCCTAGCATGATAACTAGAACATTACTTACGCCACGCTTGTCTTTGTATAGTTTTTTAAGGTGCCCTATAATAGCCTCCAGCATGGGTTCCCCTCATTGTTACAATGTCCAAATGGTATAGGCTGTTTGACCTCCAACTGTAAGTGATATTAAGCCAGCCATGACCTCCCAACCCTAACTCTATGGTCGGCGATGTCCAGTGGGTATGGTTTATGTAAACCGCTGATATGCGTATCGGCACTTTCCCCACATTGCGAAGGTAAACGCTAATTTGTTTTGTTCCAGTTGCGTTGTTGAACCACACGTCTTCTATGATTAGGCGTTCTCCCATAGTTTCGCGAAGATTTGTTGTTATGACGTATGTGGCGGCGGCGGCTACTGACATTGCGGCAACAGCAACAACCATGAGAAGCAAATTGCTCAGCACGGGGGTTATAGCCCGCTTATCCATGAGAAAGCTTAAAAGCTTCCCATTGTTCACCGCACAACACCTATAAGAAAAGTTTTATGGCTAAGTAGCCGCATATCATCATCACTAGGCTGTGCTTCAGCCCAGCGCTTATTGCGCCCTCACCCATTTTCCCAGCCACCAGACCGCCGAAGAACCCTTGAATTGCAGTCATGTGGAAAAATAGGCGTTTTATTTCCGCTGAAGCCATAACCGCTGTTCCAAGCATTGACAAGCCTTTTATTTCCACGAAAAAGGACTTGAAAAGCAGCACTATTGTAAACAGAAAGACGAAGAAAGCCACATAAATTATGGCAATGTAGGGTCTTGTCCTGTTTCGGCGCTCCTTGTGAAGTATAAGTGTTGACTGAACAAACTTGCCCATGGGGTCAAAGACCCTTTCCACATGCCCACCCGAACGGTTAGCCTCAATTATGAGAGGAATCGTTCTCTGCACAAGAAACGTGTTAACCCGCTTAGCAAAAGCGATTAGGGCTTCATCTAAAGTCATGCCCCAAGAAATTTGGGTATTCATCTTCCGCAGCTCAACCGTCAGGGGACCGAAATCCCTTTTTGCAGCTTCTTCCAACGCTCTTGGCAGTGTCATGCCCGTTTCTTGCGCCTGCACAATGCTTCTGAAAAGATCTGGCAGGTGCTCGTCTATCTCTCTCTTCCACTTGTAATCAATGTAGTTTATGATCGTTGGCGGTGTAAAGGCTACAATAGCGGCGAAAAACATGAACTCATCGAAAACGGTTGTGCCCCAAACTGTGAAAAATCCGAAAGCCATAATAGAAATGGCTAGAACAAATGATGAAACCCAAGCGATTTGCTTCGCTGATTTCCTTATTTTAAGCATATATGCTACCACTTTGGCGAAACAGCATCCAATATTATGAGGAACATTATTGAGCCCAAAGGAATCCCGATGTAAGTTAGGATGTTAAGCAGAAGGTCTGGGCCTAAAAATCCGAGACCGCCACCCATCATGGCCATGACAGCTAGCATAATTATGAGAAGCAAGGGCCCGGTGACAAGTATCGCTACGTAAAACTCTGAAAGCATAGAAAGAGTGTCTGAGAATTTGCGGAGGCTTATTCTCTTCAATTTCATGTGTTGCTTTGACTTCTCCCTTAGATAGGCGGCAAGGTTGCTTCCAGAGTGAATTGTTGAGATAAAGCCTTCAATCACTTCACGAAACCTTTCAGACGGTGTCCTTTTAGAGGTTTGCTCCAAGGCTGAAATTATATCCAAGCCAAAGAGGTTTATATCCCTAATAATGTTCTTTGCCTCTGCAGAAACCGCCAATGGAATGGGAAGATTTGAAAGCGAGTGGAATATTTTCTCTGGTGGAACACCCGCACTAGCCAAAATTGACATATAGCCAGTTGTAAAAGCCAGTTCATCCTCAAGTTCTCTCTTAAACTTGTCAGCCCGATAAACTGGGTATATATAAAATACAAGGATTGAAAAGGCAATTGCGAAGAGGCTTCCACCCAAACCGAAAAGGAAAGCTGGAAAAATGGGTATGCCGAACATGAAGACCAGCAGACATGGAACCGCCACAAAAGTTGCAAGCGCAATTATTAGCGTAGAAAAGACGACTAGGCTTATGTAAACCCTAAAACCAGTTTTAAGTCCAGCCCTCTGCAGGTGCAAACTCAAATCTTCAAAGAGGGGCAAAATGCGGCTGATTCTACCGCCCACAAGCCTATAAGCAACGGACTGGAGGATTCCAGCCTTAAATTTTTCGCTTCCCTTTGAGGTCTTTGTAAAGCGGATTTTTAACAGAAACTTTTTGAAGGCTTCAGTGATTTTTGGGCTTTTCACTTCATTCCCATCCTTGCCCTCTGATAAACACGAGACGGGTTCGCATAGTATTCGCGAATTACGTTGGCAACATCTATGTATCTACGGATGCCCTTCTTAACCAGCCACTCCAAGACTGTTTTTCTTCGTTGAAGTTCCCGCCTAACATCTTCCTCGCTTACGTCCATCTTCCTCATGTGCTCTTCAAGGAGGGAACTATGCCCCAAAAACTCGAATTTGTCCTCGCTGGCCTTCCATCGGAAAACTTCCTCAGTCATCAACTCCTTTGTTTTAGCATCTAAACCAACAATCTCCGTGGCCGTAAGGGTTCTCCTTGCTGGCTTCCCCTCAATTTCAGTTCTTGCCATAACCATTATTAAGTCAATCATGGCTATGAGGGGTTTTGGAATATTCATAGGTTCTGATTCAAGACGGTTCATTACGGCCTCAACGGATTCGGCGTGGATTGTGCACATGCCCAGGTGACCCGTCGCCATGGCCTGGAAAAGTGTGTAGGCTTCTTCACCTCGAATTTCGCCAACAATTATGTAGTCTGGTCTTTGACGTACAGCAGCCTTCAAAAGGTCGAATAGTGTTATGCTTCCGCTTCCCTTATCTTCATGCCCAAAACCAAGTCGAACAACTGATGGAATCCAGTTTTCATGGGGTAGGTTAAGCTCCTGGGTGTCTTCAACGCTTACTATTTTCATTTCAGGCTTTATGAACATGGATAGGCAGTTCAGCATAGTCGTCTTTCCAGCTGCTATACCACCAGCAACAAGCACTGAAGCCCTGTTCTCTATGATGTACCATAGGTATGCAGCCATATCCAATGAAAGGGTGTTGAAGGCTATTAGGTCAGAAATAGTTAAGGGGTCGACACGGAAGCGGCGGATGGTGAATGTTGAGCCTCTGCGGGTTATTTCATTCCCATAGGTTAGTTGTATGCGGCTCCCGTCTGGAAGCGAAGCATCCAAAATCGGGGAGGCAATCGAAATGTTTTTTCCAGCGAGGTATGCGAGGCGAATTATAAATGAGTTTAGTTCTGCCTCATCCTTGAAGATTATGTTTGTTGGCAACGACTCATAAACCCGGTGCCAAACATAGATGGGTATGTTTACCCCGTCAGCCGATATATCCTCAATAAAATGATCCTTCATCAGTGGGTCAATCTTTCCATAACCAACAAAATCCCTTACAATGTAGTAGAGGAGCTTGTCAATGGATTCCGATGGAACTTTGATGTGGTATTTCTTTATTATTTGGGCTGTTTTTTCTCTCAGATATTTTTCTGCTTTTTCCTTGGTTTCAATTTCTTTTAGGTTTACGTCTATCTCTTCCATTAAGAGGCTTTTAATCTCTTTTAAGAGGTTTTCGTCCTCTTTTTGCAGTGTTGGCTCTATCACCTCATATTGGGTTTTTTGGGTTTCTGAGTCTCTTACTATGGCGGCGTATACGTATGGCTCTTGTATTGGGTAAACTTCCCTAAAGACAGCTGGTTTTTTGGTTTTTCCTTCGATTACTATGCCTAGCTGTGTTTTTTCTTCAGTTTTTTGGGTTTTGGGCATCCGCTTCCCTTTTGTTTATGGTTTAGGGTGGTGGCGACATTTCCAATAATATAATATCGCAAGTCTTAATAAGCTATATGCATGCCTAATCTTTAGCAAACTTAAAAACAAAACACCAGAAAACGTCACTACTTGTATCTGGCTCTCCGCTTCTGCCTCTTCTTTTTCTGGCGCCTCATCCTCTTCTTTTTCCATTTAGCCCGGATTTTCAGCACTCCCCTATAAACCGATAGAGCCTACTCTATTGTGGCATGTCTACGCCTTAAATCTTCTTCAGTTGTTCCCATGCGGTGCATGAGCTCCACAATCAAACCGTCCAAGAAAACCATACAGTTATTCTCAAAAATGCTTCCAAGAGGGGTTAAGGGCTCCCTCTCGCCCATAAGCTGCCTAGCCAAATAATCTTCCTCTTTAGGCCAACCAGCCTTTGTCCTACCCTTAATCGTCACAACTAAGTCGGCTATCTGCCCCAGGGGAGATTCTGGGAAAGAGGTTATAGCCACCACGGTTGCTCCGATTTCTTTTGCCGCCGCACTTGCCGTTAAAACTATTTTTGTTGCCCCTGTTCCTGAAATGGCTATTAGGAGGTCTCCTTTTTCCGCTGCTGGTGTTATTGTTTCGCCTAGAAAATAGACGTTGAAGCCTAAGTTCATTAGGCGAAGGGCGAAGGCTCTTCCCACGAAGCCGCTTCTTCCCATGCCTACTACGAATATTTTCTTCTTTTTTGCGCCTAAAAGTAGCTGTATTAAGCGTTCAACCTCTTTTGGGTTAAGCTCTTCAATGGATCTTTTAATCCCCGAAATGATTTCTTCTGCCGCAGCCTTTAACCATTCCAAGTTTTCAAGCTCCGAGAAACCCTTTACACGGAAGTCTTTGTTAAAAGCCTTGCGGTTAAGCCAAACCCGTTAAGATTTCTTCTAAACGTGGAATTCGAAGGTATAGGCGGACCAGGATTGCGGCGGCTAGAATGCCAATGGTTAAGAGTATGAAAATGTAGTCGCCTCTCCGCAGTTTTAAAACGTAAAGGTTTGTACGCTTTTTCACTGCTCCCCATGCTCGGGATTCCATGGCTTCAGCCAGTTCCAAGCTTCTTCGGATTGCACTAACAATAAGCGGAATCAAGATTGGAATGTAGTTTCTAACCCGTTTTAGGAAGTTACCCTTCTCAAGTTCTAGGCCTCTTGCCTTTTGAGCGTCTATTATTGTTTGGGCTTCCTCGGCTAGGACTGGGACGAAGCGCACGGCTGTTGTGAAGGCGAAGCAGAACTCGTAGGGCACATGAGACTGCTCTAAGGCTAAGCCGAGATGGTCCGGCGACGTTGTCAAGAAGAATATAGAGAACGACTCAACAAGAACAACGAAGCGCAGCGTCATAGATAGAGCATGTTCTAAAGCTGATAACGTAACCACGTAGCCGGAGCTTATGAAGGAAAATATGAAGTTGATAAAGAATATTATGGACGCCAAGAAGGTTGCCCCCCTCATGGAGCGTGCCCACTCCCGCTTGACACGGGCAACTATAACAAAGGGAATCTGCATTACAAAAAGCACGATGAGTGGCAACAGCTCCCAGAAAAGTATGGCGACAACAAAAATCACACATGCATAAACAAACTTTATTCTTGGGTCCAGGTTGTGAACGGGGGAGCTAACTCTTCTGAAGCGCAGTCCGTCAAAAAAGCTCATGTCTTACGCCTCCGGAAGGCTTTAAGTAGGATTTCTCTCGCCCCGTAAACGTCTATGACATCTTTTGGGAAACCTAAATCCGCCAAGTTTATGAAGATTTGGGCTATTTGGGGCGGCACGATAGAGGCTTGCTCAAGTATTTCTGGATCTGTTAGGATTTTTCTTGCCTCTCCATCCGCAACAATTTTTCCGCCACGCATGAGCACAACTCTCGGATTGCATTCAGCAACAAACTCCACGTCATGCGTCACAATGACAACGGTTTTTCCTTGAGCCTTCAACTGTAAAATGAATTGGCGGAGCTTCTCCTTCTGCTGGTAATCTTGCCCAATGGTGGGCTCGTCTAAAATCAAGATTTTTGGGTCCCACGCAAGCACTGAAGCCAAAGCCACCCGTTTTCTTTCGCCTCCGCTGAGCATGAAGGGCGAAGTCTTCCTATACTGTGTCAAGCCTAGGAGGTTCAGCGCCCATGTCACTCGCTTCTCTATTACGTCTTGGCTGAAGCCGAAGTTTTTTAGAGCGAAGGCTATTTCCTCCTCAACAGTTTCGCTAAAAAGCTGATGGTCTGGGTTTTGGAAGACAAAGCCGACTTTTCTGGCTAGGGTTGCAACGCTTACTTTTGTTGTTTCCACACCGTCCACAAGTACTTTACCGGCTGTTGGCTTTAAAAGTCCATTAAAATGTTTTACAAGGGTTGTTTTCCCAGCTCCGTTTTCACCCATAACGGCTACAAATTCGCCATCTTGAATTTTTAGGGAAACCCCTTTTAGCGCTTCCACCCCACTTGGATATTTGAAGTAGACGTCTTGAACCTCAATCATAGGCGTTTAAGCGCCTCCCTAACCATTTCAGCCATCTCATCAGAAGACAATGGAACTTTTCCACCTAGCTTTATCCCATCACCTTTCAGTATTTGGTAGAGACGCGTCGCTTTTGGAATTCCAACGCCGATTAGGCGGGCTTCCTCAGAGCTTAAGATTTCATGGGGCTCCCCATCTAAAACAACCTTGCCATCATCCATTATTATGATGTGGTCTGCGTATTTGGCTGTCAAATCCAGCCTGTGCTCAACAAGCACTATGGTTATTCCAAGCTTGCGGTTCAACTCGTAAATAACTTCAAAAATCCTCTTGGCGCCCAATGGATCAAGGAAAGATGTAGGCTCGTCAAGAACTATAACTTCGGGCTGCATTGCTAAAACCGAAGCTATGGCAACCCGCTGTTGCTGCCCGCCGGAAAGCTCTGTTGGTGTGCGCTCCCTTAACTCGTATATTCCAGTTAGCTTAAGCGCCCAGTCCACCCTTTTGCGGATCTCTTCCCTTGGGATTCCAAGGTTTTCAAGTCCGAAGGCTACATCCTTTTCCACCGACAAGGCGAAAAGCTGGTTTTCTGGGTTTTGAAATACCATGCCCACGTGGGTTGCCAACTCGTATATTTGGCGTTCTGGAACCCTTAAGCCAGCGACGGTTATTTCGCCTTTCAATTCGCCTTGGTAAAAGTGGGGAATCAACCCATTAAAGCATCTGCACAAGGTTGTTTTTCCACAACCGCTTGGTCCGGTTATTAGAACGAATTCGCCCTTCTCAATTTTTATGGAAACATCCTTAATTGATGGTTTTGTGGCGCCTGGATAAGTGTATGTCAAGTTTTTTGTTTCGATTATTGCCATGCTTGGTTTTTCCACCACATCCTAAACTAAAAGTTTACCATTTAAGAGTAACTACTTAACTTTGAGTCTTCATTTATGCGTCATCGCTATCTTTTCCTTCAAAAGTTTTAAACAACGCTTAAGCCCAGCCTCAAGCTCCCCGAAGCCGTTCACACCAGCGGCTGTCGAGTGTCCCCCACCCATGCCTTTAAGGTATTCGCCTAAAGGTTTGGCTATGTCCCTTCCAAGGTGAATGCTTGTCTTCTCATGAAACTCCTTTGTGCAGCGGAGACTTATCTTTAGGCTTTCATTTTTCTGTCCCGCCACAACCGCCACATGAGCGCCAAGGTCTATTATGGCTCTGGCTGCTGAAGCCTGAAAGGCACTAACATGGGAGAGGGCAATTATCCACTCGCCTATCTTGAAGAGCTTAGCCCTTTTACAAGCCTTAAGCCTCGCAACTCTTTCTGAAAAATCCATTGGCAAGGATAGAATTGACAGTGCCTCTTGGACGTTTACCCCAGCGTCTATTAGCTCGGCTATTGTTTTCAATGTTGTGGAGTTGGCCAAAACAAAGTGGCGAGTGTCGAAAGCTATGCCGAGGAAAAGCGCCTTAGCCTCGTTATCCTCGATTTTAACGCTTGACTGCTTGTAAAAGTTGTAGATTATCTCGCACGTTGAAGAGACATTTTCATCTGTGATGCAAAGTCTCGCCATCTTCTCGGTTTCCGGATGAGCCGCATGATGGTCAATGACAACTATGGGCAACTTTGAAGCTTTCACCCTTTCCGCAAGGTTGTTCAACTGCTGAATAGTATTTGTATCCAAAAGAATTATCAAATCTGAACTTTCCACTTTGGGCTGGACTTCCACATTTATAGGTAAATATTTTACGATGTGTTTTGAAAGGCGACTTATTCCCTGCGCCGCTCCAATTTCAACATTAACTTGCGGTCTACACTTTTTGATTAGGCTTGCCAGAGCATAAGCCGAGCATATAGCGTCCGGATCTGCATTATGATGACACAATAAGATTATGTGCTGGGCATTCGCCTCGTCTAATATGCGGTTTATTTCTGCAAACGACATTTAAGCTCCCTTAGGTATTTCTCAGCCAACTTGAAAGCCTCTTTAACGGCTTCATCTGCGAGCTTTTGAACGTCATACTCCTGCATCAGCGGTGACAAGACTATCTCAACATCGACGGTCAGTGTTAAGGGTTTCTCACCGTCTGTTTCAACGCTTATGTTTAATGTCTCCACGTGCTTAGGCGGAACTTTAGACAGCACATATTCTCTTGCAGCTTCCTCGACTTTTGAACAAAGCTCTTCAATCTGCTCTGGGGTTAACTCTGGCAAGCCTATATCTTCCAAGCTTACCAAGCCTCGTTAATGCCCTTTGCCTATGATTGTGTCCCCGAAACTGAAGCCAAATCCTGTTGAAGTTTTGCCTGAAGCTCCTTCATTTGGCTTCGGAGGCGCTCTTCCTGCTTGCCCAAAACAGAGGCTCGCATGTTAAGTAGTTCTTTGCGCTCGTTTAGATCGGTTGTCACTTTTGCTCTATCGGTCTTAACCAAAAGCGAGCCTATTGCCTTATAAATAACCGCGTCATCCGCAACCTTCTGCAGCTCACTTAAAGCCTGCTCAATCTCCGTCAGCTCCAATTCCACCTGCTGCTTCTGAGCTAAAACAGACTGCAATGTCTGCTGCAACTGCTGAAGCCTCAAGAGGCGCTCTTGAACCTGCGGGGGAAGTTTAGCCAACTCTTCACTCAAATTTATCCTTCCATCTGCACAGCTTTACACCAAACCAATTAATTAAACATTTTCTAAAAGCAACGGAATAAATGAAAGCCTTAACATGCAAAAATCTATAGAGGGAAGGAAGACGAAAATAAAGTTAAGAACACAAAAAATTCGAAACTGAAAACTTATGAAAATCTTGAGGAGATAGGCAATTTTAGCTTCCCGGCAACCAAAATTGTTGGAAAAACTAGAAGGGTAGCGTATTTGCCTGTTTTTTCCTCAACAAAAATATGACATACCAAATAATTAAACAGTTAATTTTAAAGGCTTAAAAATAGAAGATTAACAACTACATGCGAGGTGGAATGTCGTGGTTAAAGTTGACGGATATGAAGTTCCAGAAGGCCTATACTACTCGAAGGATTTTGAATGGCTCAAAATTGAAGGCGACAAGGTTCGTGTTGGCATAACAGACTACGCCCAAAAACAGCTAAGGGAAATCGTTTATGCAGAGTTGCCAAGCCCCGGAACCACTACAAAACAGAATGAGCCATATGGCACTGTTGAATCTGTAAAAGCCGTTTCAGACTTGGTGGCACCAGTAAGCGGAACAATAGAAGAGGTAAACACAGAAGTCCAGTCAAAACCAGAGCTTTTAAATGAAGACCCATATGGGAAGGGCTGGCTTCTTATCATAAAGCCTTCAAACCTGCAAGCGGAACTGGCAAATCTAATGGATTTTAACGCGGCTGTTGAATGGCACAAAAGCCTAATTAAAGAAGGGAAGTAACCCTTGCCCAGACGCATAGTAATAATTGGGGCACACGCTGCCGGTGTGGATGCAGCCTCAGCTGCTAGGAAAACAGACCGCACAGCGGAAATTACTCTAATAACCGATGAAAAGTATGCCGGATACTCCCGCTGCGGCCTACCCTTCGTTATAGGCGGACACATTCCAAATTTTAGCAACTTAATAGTTTTTCCGCCTAGCTACTTCCAAATGATGAAACTAAACCTGAAAACAGAAACAAAAGTGACAAAAATAGATACGGGCAAAAAGGCTGTTCTGACTACGGGCAAGGCTGGGAACACGGAGGAAATTCCCTACGACAGCCTAGTAATAGCTGCTGGAGCAAGCGCCTTTACACCACCAATAAAGGGGAGGGAAAAACAGGGAATCATCCCATTGAGGACGATAGAGGATGGTCAACGAATAGACCAAGCGGTTCGAGAAGGCGCAAAAACAGCTGTCGTCATGGGTGCTGGATTGATAGGCTTAGAAACAGCCGTGGCCTTACAGGAAAGGGGTTTAAAAGTAACTGTTGTGGAGATGCTGCCCCAAGTTTTGCCAGCCATGCTTGACGCAGACATAGCGAAAATGGTTCAGGAAATGCTGGAGCAGAAAGGCATAAGAATTTTGACAAACAAGCCTGTTGAAGAATTTCTCGGAGCGGATAAGGTAACTAGCATAGTGGCTGGAGGCGAGCAAATAGACGCAGACCTTTTTGTTAGCGCTTTTGGTGTTAGGGCAAACACCCAGCTTGCCGTGGATGCTGGAATAGCCCTTGGAGAAACGAAAGCTATTAAAACAAATGTGAGAATGGAAACCAGCGTTAAGGACGTTTACGCTGTCGGTGACTGTGCAGAATCCATCCACATAGTCACGCAAAGGCCAGCACTTCAACAACTTGGAACGGTAGCTGTACGACAAGGGAAAGTGGCTGGAATAAACGCTGCTGGAGGCTATGCGCTATTCACGGGCGTTTTAGGCTCAGCTGTAACACAGCTTTATGACACGCAAGTAGGTGTGACAGGCTTAACAGAGGCTGCAGCTCAAAGAGCGAAAATAGAAACTGTCACCGGGACCATCTCTTCTAAGACGAAGGCAGACTATTATCCGGGCGCTTTACCGATAAAAGTTAAGCTTGTCGTTGAAAAGGAGTCGCAACGAATTATCGGAGCCCAAATTATAGGTGGGGAAGAAGTAACCCAACGCATAAACGCTGTTTCGTTGGCCATACAAAAGCAAATGACTGTGCGAGAGCTAGCCAAAGCTGATACGGCTTATGCGCCTCCCCTCTGCGAGACATGGGAGCCTCTGGTTTTGGCCGCTGAGATGGTCTTAATGAAGACCCGATAAAACCCATATTTTTCTTTTTATTTCTGTCGGAAGATTAATTAAGAGAACCAGTTCCAAATAATAACCGAAATTTAACACGAGAATGGTGATTTAGATGGCGATAAGGGTAGCCATAAACGGTTTTGGAAGAATTGGAAGGCTTCTATTCAGGGCAGCCATAGAAAGAAACGCAAACATAGACTTTGTAGCTGTAAATGACTTAGCAGACGCGAAAACCTTAGCCCACCTCCTAAAATATGACTCGGTGCATGGACCCTTCCAAGGCGATGTGCAAGTTAAAGACAACAGCATAATAGTGAATGGAAAAGAACTGAAGGTCCTCTCTGTAAAGGACCCGGCGCAGCTGCCATGGAAAGATCTAGACGTTTATTTAGCTGTGGAGTCGACTGGCTTGTTCACAAAGAGGGAGGACGCGGCAAAGCACCTTCAAGCAGGAGCAAAAAAGGTTTTGATATCCGCTCCGGCTGAAAACCCAGATATAACCATAGTCATAGGCGTGAACCATGACAAATACGATCACAACAACCACAATATACTCTCGAACGCCTCATGCACCACAAACTGTGTAGTGCCATGCGTAAAAGTGCTTCATGAAAACTTCGGCGTTAAAGCTGGACTAATGACAACAGCCCACGCTTACACAAATGACCAGCGCATAATGGACCTTGTACACAGAGATTTACGAAGGGCAAGAGCTGGTGCAATAAACATAATACCAACAACAACGGGCGCGGCAAGAGCATCAGCCCTAGTCTTCCCGGAACTGAAAGGCAAAATTGACGGAATAGCCCTCAGAGTGCCAGTTCCAAATGTCTCAATAGTTGATTTGACCGCTGTTCTAGAGAAGGATGTGACAAGAGAGGAGGTTAACGCAGCCTTCAAGAAGGCGGCTGAAGGACCATTGAAGGGTATAATGGCTTATACTGAGGATCCAATAGTTTCAACAGATGTTAATCACACGCCTTACTCCGCCGTAGTCGACGGCTTATCTACGATGGTTGTCGCTGGAAACCTTGTAAAAGTGCTTGCATGGTACGACAACGAGTGGGGCTTCTCCTGCAGAATGGTTGAACTCATAGAACTCATTGGAAAGAAGGCGGGTTTCTAGCCGAGCCAATATAAAATTTAAAAGCGAAACAACCCCTTTATTTTTCTGTTCTAAAACAAAGAGGGACACGTATGGCTAAATATTTAACTTTAGACGACGTTGACGTGAAAAACAAAGTTGTTCTCGTAAGAGTTGACTTCAACTCCCCAGTAGACCCGGAAACAAAGAAAGTCCTCGACGACACAAGGATTAGGGCACACGGTGAAACCACCATAAAAGAGTTAGCCCAAAGAGGCGCAAAGGTCGTCGTAATAGCCCATCAAGGAAGAAAAGGCGACCCAGATTTCATACCGTTAAAGGAACATGCTGAAATCTTGGGCAAAGTATTAGGAAAGCCAGTAAAATTTGTGGACGACGTCTTTGGAGAAAGGGCTCAAAAGGCGATAAAGGAGCTGAAAAACGGCGAAATCCTAGTATTAGACAACGTTAGAAACTTTGACGGAGAAACAAAGGAAGGAACGCCAGAAGAACACGCCAAAACAGAACTTGTTAAGACGCTGGCGCCACTGGCAGACATTTTTGTTAATGATGCTTTCGCGGCAGCCCATAGAGCCCACGTTTCAATGGTTGGTTTTACAGCTGTTTTGCCAAGTGTTGCCGGAAGAATAATGGAACGAGAACTAAAATCCCTAAGCAGAGTGTTGGAGAATCCAGAAAAACCATGTGTATACGTTCTTGGCGGTGCCAAGGCGGATGACTCCCTTGAAATCTCAAAATATGTCTTGGACAACAAAATAGCAGACTTTGTGCTAACTGGTGGCGTTGTCGGCCACGTTTTCATGGTTGCAAAGGGATATGACCTAGGTAAGCCAAACATGAAATTCCTAGAAGAGAAAAAACTGATGGGACTTGCTCCAGGAATAAAAGAGCTGATGCAAAAGTATCCGGACAAAATTAAGGTACCAGCAGATGTAGCAGTAGAGGTGGAGAAAAAGCGAAAGGAAATTCCGGTGGAAAAACTTCCCACAGAATATCCAATATTTGATATTGGAGCGAAAACTGTTGAAAACTATGCAAAAATAATATACAACGCCAAATCAATAGTGTTAAGCGGACCAATGGGGGTCTTCGAAAACAGCGAATTCATATACGGAACAAGAAAAATATTCGAAGAAATTGCAAACTCGAAGGCCTTCTCCCTAGCAGGTGGAGGCCACACTATAGCCGCCCTACAAGAGTTGGGCTTATCAAATAAAATATCCTATGTGAGCACCGCTGGCGGAGCTTTAATAGAGTTTTTAATGGGCAAGAAGCTTCCAGGCGTTGTAGCTCTAGAAAAGGCTGCGGCTCGCAAGCTCTAGCTTTAAACCGCCACTTTCCATTTATTTTTGAGTTATTTTCTCCAGCAAGTCAACAACTCTGGCTTCTTCGTGTTCTGGCTTATGCTGAAGCATCTCATAAATCTGCAAGGTTTGCTCAGTAGCCTTCCTCCAAGTAAAATAGTGCAACACCCTTTTCCTCGCCATTCTTCCCCACCTCTTAGCTCTTTCAGAGTCGCATAAAACCTTCTTTATGCCCCACGCAACGCCGGCTGGGTTTCCACCGTTAACGTGTATGCCGTTCTGGTCTGAGCCGAAGGGCACAACTAGCTCTCTGAAGCCTACAACATCCTGAGCGCCAACAACTATCGGTTTTTCCATAACATTGCTTCTAGGCTTACTATGCCGAAGGGTTTACGGTGGATAAAAACAAAAGTCCGCCGCATAGTGCAATATGCGCTCTTTTACCGGAACAAAGTTGAATCTGCAAATAAGCTTGTCGCTTATTCCAAGCCTAATGGCTCAACAATGACGTTTTTGTTGTTTTCCCTTGCCCAAAATAACAAACTTGGTGTTTTGGTATTCTGCCAAGATTATTGGCATAGCTTGAACAAGGTTTATAACGTTCTTTAACCACGTCAGCCTTCCAAGAAACAGAACCCTTTTTCATCGGGTTTAATGCCATACCGTGGCTAATTTTTTCAATAGATACGTTATTCACCTATGTTTTAAAGAAGGGAACTATGAAAGTAAAAATAGTTATTGAATTCAAAATCCGAATCCAATCTAAACTTGGCAAACTAGAAATAAAACATAAGCGAAAACAAATAACAACAGAGGCTAAAGGGTTGACGGACATAGTTTTCGTGTTTGAAGTACACCAACCCCACAGGTTAAGGAAGAACTATTTCTGGGAAAACAGGCTCTTCAAACGCTTAAGAAAGGAGGAACTCTTCAACTACTATTTTGACCATGAACTTGACAGGGAAATCTTTGAAAGGGCGTGCAAAAAATGCTACTTTCCATCAAACCAGATACTGCTAGACCTAATAGACAAGCATAAACGAGAGAAAAAACAGGTTAAAGTTTCCTTCAGCATTTCCGGAACCTTCCTCGAACAATGCGAAATGTTCAATAAAGACTTACTAGAATCCTTCAAACAACTTGCAGAAACGGGCTGTGTAGAATTTCTAAGCCAAACATACTACCATTCTCTAGCAAGCCTCTACCCTGAAAGAGAAGAATTTATTGAACAAATAAAAATGCATAAACAAGCAGTAAGAGACTTATTGGGTTATACACCCCGAATCTTCGAAAACACAGAACTAATCTATAACAATGCCATTGCAAAAACAGCCGAAGAATTGGGCTTCATAGGAATTTTCACTGAAGGAACAGAAAAAATACTCCATGAAAAGTCGCCCAACTACCTGTATAAGCCAAAGGGATGTAAAAAGATCAAAGTTCTCCTTAGAAACTACAAACTAACGGACGATGTGGGTTTTAGGTTCTCCGCTAGATGGTGGAGTGAGTGGCCCCTAACAGCTGATAAATATGCAAGTTGGCTGGCAGCCACGCCGGGAGACTGCATAAACATATTTCCAGACTATGAAACCTTCGGGGAACACCACTGGCCGGAGACGGGTGTACACGAATTTTTGAGGCATCTTCCGAGGGAAATTTTGAAGTGGTGGCATCTCCGCATGGCGACGCCATCAGAGGTTATTGAAAAATATGAGGCTGTTGGAGAAATCGACGTGCCAGAGCTTGGTGGAACGGTTTCGTGGGCTGATTTAGAAAGGGATGCAAGCTGCTGGCTTGGAAACACGTTTCAATGGGCTTATCACACGTCTGTTAGGAGGCTTGAACCCATTGTTAAAGAGTCAGAAGATAAAGATTTTCTAAGGATGTGGCGTTACTTTCAAACAAGCGACCACCTATATTACATGTTCACAGCCGGCGGAGCTCCAGGCGAAGTTCATTCCTACTTCAGTTACTTCAGCACTCCAGCAGATGCCTATGTAACGGCTCAAGCAGCAATTTTCGACTTCGAGAATCGCCTCCGCCTCGCAACAGCAACGGCCAATGAGCCGTTTCTTTTCTATAAGGGCGTAGGGGAGGAAAATTATACTGGTGTAATGGCTTGGAGCCTTAAGGGGTTCATCAAAGCCCTACAAAAGGTCGAGATAAAATCTATAGAGTTTCACAATAGTCGAGGCGACCTTGAAAAGTGGGCTGAACATTCGCTTCATGACAAGGTTTTGGCTGAAAAATTTAGGGAAATTAGACTTTCAAAACTTAAGGGGCAAGCTTTAAGAAAAGCCTTAGCTGCAGCTGCCAAGGAGAGGTTTGACAAGTTATCACGTCAATTAAGGGCTGCAACAGAATACTTTTAAGTATGCACAAGCCTTAATGAAGATGCGCCGGCATGTTTTAGGCTTAAGGTGAAAACCGTTGAGGGAGGATCTTCCAATCTCCGAGAAAATTCTGCAAACGCTCCATAACCTATGCGCAACAGCTCCAGATTTAGCGAGAAAAAGCGAAGAACTCGCCCAAGTCTTACAGTTGGATGCAACAGAGGTTGAAAAAATTCTAGACAGTTTTGGATGCGAGGGCTATGTGGAAAGTTTTGCTGACGACCAAGGGAAAAAGTGGTATTATCTTACTGGAAGGGGAATAATAAAAGTCTGCGCACTCTTCACTTAGTCGGCGGTAGCAAATGCGAGTAATAATTTTTTCATGGGAGTACCCGCCAAGAACGGTTGGCGAACTTGCCGATTATGTTAAAGAGTTGGCAGTGCAGCTCGCCAAAAACAAGGTTGAAACCTACGTGGTTACCTATCATGATTATATGACTGGGGAGTTTGAGGAAAACGGCGTCAAAACTTACAGGGTGACAAACCCTGTTAAGACCCACATAAGTGTCCTTACTTGGGTTTTGACTCTAAACCAAGAAGTGGAGCGGGTCGCCGCCAACATATGCTATAAAGTGGGCGGACGTTTAGACCTAATAGATGTACAGGACTGGCATTTTATTCCAGCAGCGGTTACTTTGAAAAGGGCATTCAACATTCCCTTTGTCTATTCCATTGAGAGTTTAGAGGACCATCGCTCTCATGGTGCAAACTCGCCGTTTAATATGGCTATTAAGAGCATTGAGTGGCTGGGCATGTATGAGGCAAGCAAGGTTCTCGTGAAATCCGAGTGGATGGCAAGCGAAGTCATCAGGATCTATAAGGTTCCAGAAGCAAAAATAAAAATCGTCAAGCCCGGCTCTGATCGATGGCTTAAAACAATTTTAGAAGCCTACAAAAGCCTTAAGGGGGAACTCATGGAATGTCCAGTGAGTTAAGGGTTATGATGCTTACATGGGAGTTTCCGCCGAGAATTATTGGCGGTATCTCACCCCACGTATATTACTTGTCAAAAAGTCTTGCAAAAAATGGTGTGAAAGTCTACGTTGTTACATGCGATTTTCCAGGCGCCCCTCAATATGAAACGCTGGACGGAGTTGAAGTTTATAGAATTGATTCTTACAAGAACCCCTCGCCTGATTTTGCAAGCTGGGTTTACTTGATGAATATGAACATGCAGAAGGAGGCAGCATCCATTGTTAAAAAATTAGGCGGAGTTAACATTTTCCACGCTCACGACTGGCTTGTGGCAGACGCTGGGATAGGCCTAAAACACGTTTTTAGGAAACCTCTTCTGGCTACCATTCATTCGACAGAGTATGGAAGGCGAAACGGCATCCACTCTGACTATGAGAGAATGATTCACGAGACGGAGGCTTGGCTCACCTATGAGGCTTGGAGGGTTATATGCTGCAGCAACTACATGGTTTCCCATGTAAAATGGGTTTTCGGGCTTCCACAAGACAAACTCATAATGATTCCAAACGGCGTGGACGCAAAAGAATATGAAAGAAGCGGCGATGTTGACTTAAACCAGTTTAGGCGACGCTTCGCCTTGCCGGAGGAGAAAATTGTATTGTTTGTTGGGCGACTCGTCTATGAAAAGGGCATACACGTTCTCATCAGCGCAGTACCGAAGGTCTTAGAGAAAGTGAACGCAAAATTTGTCATAGTTGGAAACGGATACATGCAACAATCCTTATCGGAATACATAAGAAACATAGGATTGGCGCATAAAGTCATGTTTACAGGTTTTGTAGATGATGGGACGCTGCGGAATCTGCAAAAATGCGCCGACGTTTCAGTTGTCCCATCCATTTTTGAGCCTTTTGGAATCGTGGCGCTTGAGGCTATGGCGGCTAAAAGTCCGGTTGTGGTTTCGGATACTGGTGGCTTGTCAGAAATAGTTGAGCATGAAATAACTGGAGTTAAAGTTTATCCAAATAACCCAGACTCGCTGGCGTGGGGGATCACAAAAGTTTTGCTTGATGAGAATTTGGCGAATAAGTTGAGGGAGAACGCTTACCGAAAAGTTGTTGAAAATTATAACTGGGAGAAGATAAGCCAGCAAACAAGAAAAATTTATGAGAGCGTTTTAAGCGAGTATTCAAGGACTTTTTGGGCTTAGCGGGGGTTATGGGTACTTAAGTCTAATTGCCTTATGTGGACATGTGTCAGAGCACTTCATACAATAAATACACTCCGGATCGCTGAACTTTTCCCATGGCAATTCTAGAATTGGAACCATCATGGGACAAGCCTTAACACATTCTCTGCATTCACCTTTAACACACTTCACAGGGTCCCTCCGTAAACCAAGAAAGCTAAACTTGTTCAGAAAAGCCATTATCGCGCCATGGGGACATAGATACCTACACCATCCCCGCGGAACATAAGCCGCTAAAACAAGAACACCTACAAGAATGAACAATTGAGCCCAAAAAATGGTAGGCAAATCCAAAATCCCTGATAATACATCTACAATTGGCCGCTCCGTAACCTCAATTGAAAAGCTTTGAATGCCTCTCGGCAAAGATGAAAACAGGGTTTCAGCTGGACTTATGGCGGTGAATGGAGCATAGGCGAATATCCCCAATGCTCTTTCATAATCTCTTTGGGCTCCCGCAAGCTTAGCAGCTGAAAATGTGAGGCTAATGAACAGCACAATGCCCAAAACAAAATACTTTACCAACGCCATGTTCCTATGAGTTTTAGGAGAAACCTCTGTTTTCTTCACTTTAACAAAGCCTACTAGGTCTTGGATGAAGCCGAAGGGGCAAACCCAACCGCAGAGGGATTTGCCAATTAAAACGCCCACTAATAGGAAGGATGCTGTTGCAAACCATGGAAAAACAACTGATGGCAACCGCCACCCGCTGAACATTAGCTGCAGTGCTGTGAAAGCATCCCCAAGAGTGTTTGGTTGGTAACCCCAGGACCATAAAACTGGAAGCACTATAGGCAGCGAGTCTAAATTAAAGACCATTGCACTGAAAAGTAGGAAGGAGAGAAGCTGAACCACTCTGCGAAGCGTGTTAATCTTAAGCAGACGCCGCCGAATGTTTGCCTTCAACCATTTCAGCCCCTTTTTGGACGAGATAGTTATGGGTTTAGGTTATTTTACTTTCCGATAACATTAACGTTTTCCACATGAACCCAAGGCGCAACAAGCGAACCAATTTTCCTCTCGTTATTTGCTAAATCCGCAACGTTTTTTAAAATCTCAAAAACGTTGCCAGCGAGCATGGCACCCTTAACTGGATGAACTATTCTGCCCTTCTCAATTTTCCACGCTGGAGTTGCCACAACAGAGAATTCCCCGCTTGCCGGATTACTGCTATGTGCCCCTTGCAGTGAATATACAAGAAGCCCCTCATCAACTTCACCTATCAGCTCTTCTGAAGATTTTTTCCCAACTTTAAAGTGGAAATTTGTTGTTTCAACATTTGGCGTTGACAAGTAACCAGCCCTAAAGGCGTTTCCAGTGCTCTCCTTCCCCTCTTTTTTGGCAGTATAATTGTCGTAAATAAAGTTGCGTAGAACGCCTTTCTCTATTATAACGGTTTTCTGCTGCGGAACTCCCTCACCATCAAACTTCCATGTGCGGAGCCCACCTTCAAGCAAGCCATCATCATAAATGGTCACGACTTCCGAGGCGACTTTTTCACCAATCTTACCTTTAAAAGCCGACTGGTTTCGCTGCACATAATCCGCCTTTACAGCGTTCATCAAAGTGTAATAGAGAAGCTGCTGTAGGGCAAAATGGGCAAAAATGACATCCATACCTCTTGACTCCACCCGTTTGGCTCTTAATGCCAAAGCTGCCAAGCGAGCAGCCTCTCTACCCACCCACTCAGGATCTATTTTGTAAATCCTCTCGGCGTTAAATTCGAAACATACGGGTGTTACTTCACCACTTTCATGGGCCACTGTCGCCAAACTACATTCAATAATTGTTCCACAATCGAAGCATGTCACACCGTTTGAGTTTACAATAGCCCGTGAAAGGTAAGAAGCTCCAATGCCGCCCTCTATTGGAAAGACACGCTCATCAGTTTTTTCAGCAGCCTCCAACATTAGGGAAGAAAGCTTAACCAAATCTTCTGGGGATAACTCGCAAATAGCACTGTCAAACGTCCCCCTTACATTGGCGTAAGGTTTTTTATGCGGGAAGCCTTGCCAATCCTTATCCGGCTTGCTCGCCCATGCAGACTTCAAAGATTTTATAACCACTTCCTCAATTGTCTCTTTGCTTCCAACAATGTTTGTGTACGAAAAGCCAACCGCCTTATTAACAACTGTCCTAACTCCAAGCCCCTGGTCAATTATCCTTGAACTTTTTGTGATTTGTCCCCTTTCAATGGATACCGCCGTTGTAAAGCCTTGATATGCGAAAGCTTCAGCCTCGTCGGCTCCATGTTTAAGCGCAAATTTCACAGCAGCTTCAGCCAAGCTGACAGTTTCGTCCTTTTTAAGAGATGCCACCCACAAGCACCTCTTTAACCCTTATATGGGGACCACCATCACAGACAAATGCTGTTTGTCCCTTACCACACCTTCCAGGCCAAAGTTCAAAGTCTTTCCCAACAGCATCCACCTTATGCAACGTCTCAAGTGTATTGCCGCTTATTGAGGCATTTCGTACTGGTTCGCCAATCTCACCTTTAACTATTTCATAGCCCTCTTGAATCCCAACTTGGAATGTGCCGTCCAAGTTCGCTTGTCCTCCCCGGAAGCTTTTGAAGTAGTAACCGAATTTTATGCCTTCAATAAGCTCTTCTAATGAGTGGTCTTTTGGTGCTAGGAAAGTGTTGCGCATCCGTATTATTGGTTCCACACGGAAGTCTTCGGCTCTTGCATTGCCAGTTGGCTTAGCATTGAATTTCTGAGCTGTTTCACGGTTATGCATAAGTCCAACAACAACGCCATCCCTAACCAACAGTGTTTTTTGAGCAGGGATGCCCTCGTCATCATATTTGAAAGAACCGAAAGCTCCCTCAATGGTTCCATCATCGTAAATAGTAACAACCTCGGAAGCCACCTTCTTGCCAAGTTTGTTCATAAGAACGGAACCAGACAAGGTTAAATCCGCCTCAGCCAAATGACCAAAAGCCTCATGAACAAAAACCCCCACAACGTTTGAACCCAAAACCACTGGAAAGGTTCCGCCTTTTGGAGGCTTGGCCTTCAATTGTCCAACAGCCCTTTTCGCAACTTTTTCTCCTACAACTTCTGGAGCTTCAATATCAAAAACCTCAAAGCCGTTTGTTGAGCCTACCTCTTCACGACTAAACGTGAAAACGTCTCCCTCTTTTGCGGTAACAAGAATTCGTGACCAGACATGGAGTTTATCCTGTTCGATATACGAGCTCTCATTATTCAAGAAATAGCTTGTTCCAACCAAGTCCAAATAATCTACAGTACAGCTTTTAACGCGTTTGTCATATCCCAAAACCGTTTCCGCAATAGTTGAGGTTACCCTTAATTTGTCTTCTATGGGGATTTTTGAAGGATCCTTCTTAGGCTTGGCTGAAACCTCGTCCTCAAAAGCTTTGTTTTCAGCGAGTTTTATTGGGTTCCTAAGTTTTTGACTGGCAACTTTCGCCATCCTACAGGCTTCAGAGGCGGCTTCCACCAATGTTTTAACGCCAAGCGAGTATGAAGATGCAAAACCCCATGCGCCGTTGACAAGCACCCTTATGGCGGCGCCATTTTCAATGCCCTCTTTAACCGCCTCAACCCTCTCCTCTTTAATGGTAAGCATAGTCTTGAAAAGTTTCTGCGCGCGCACCTCCGCATACTCAGCGCCAAACTTATCGACAGCAACATTAACAACTTTAGCTAGAGCGTCTCTCAACATCCCCCCTTCCTAGAGTAGCCTTTTAGAGGGATATAATCACGAAAACGGTGTTAATAAAAATTGCCAAAATGTTAAAAATGAATTTTAAGCCTTCCGCATGAGAAGCTTCACTTGGCTGGGAAAGTCGCTTTCCCGAAGCTTCTCCAACTCAATTCTTCGGAGCAGACCATAACTGGAGTATATGTCCTCTAAAATCTTTCGCTCAATAACGTAAGCCCCAGACTTCAAAAAATCTTCAAGTCCCTTAGCAAACAAATCGATTTTAATAGCAATCTCGTCCCGCCTAATAGAATAGTTACTCTCCAAATAGTGATAAATTAGGCGGGTAGCCTCGTCTCCAAAAACCTGCCTCATGACACGGTCAATTATTTTGCAGACTTTCTCATTTTCCCTATATATTTGTTGATTTGTTGTGGTGTTCATGGAGATCAAAAATATCGTGTGTATTACGACTTAATAAGTTTTGCCGTGTACATGTTCAACACACATACAAAATAAAACATAGGAAAAACATCACATGAAATCAGTAAGATTCAACTGTTGAACTTTTCCGTAACACTTCTCGTATTTGAAGTCGTTCCAAAAAATTATTGGGCGACCATAAACCCCGTCGTATCCAGGCACAACTTTGATTCTGTCTTCCCTAACCCTAATTATAGCCTCGGCAATCTTCCCATTCACAACCGATTCTAGAGCCTCCTTCGGTGCATCGATGAGCACGGAATATTCGTTCCCAAACTTTTCCACCAACTTATTGTAGATGCTCCAAACCTGCTGCGTTGATGGAGAATCAACATTTAAAACCGTTGCGATAATTTCTGAGAGGGGAAGCAGGTGCAAATATCCTATAGCGTTTTCTGGCCTAAAACCTGCTGGGCGGTCTGCAAGTTCCTCAACCCTTTCTTCAACGCCTTTAGTCAGTTTTTTGCGGCAAACAGGACAGATGTTGCCAAGTTTAATGGCCTCTTTTGGGGAAAGTGAAACGTTACAGTTTCTGTGCCCAGTCCAATGATACTTTCCATAAGCCGGGTCAGTTTCAACCGTAAATTTGAAGCTTGTTTTGTCCTTGTTTTTTATGGCATCCACAACTTCCCAATAGCTTGGACTTTTCAGCTCAAAAACATTGGCTTCTCTCCCCATGCGCCATGGCCAGAAGCTGTGGCTGTCACTGTTTGAAACCAATGTGAACTGGTCAAGTTTGCTTAGCCGCCAGTTCATGGGCGGGTCTGATGACAAGCCAGTTTCAAGGGCGTAAATATGTTTTGTCATGTCTTGGTAACACTCTTCAACACTGTTGAAGCCGCTGAAGGCTCCAAATATGCTGAACCAAGGCGTCCAAGCATGAGCTGGAAAAATCATGTTGTCTTTTGAAACTTCCATAACCTCCTCAACAAGTTGTGGGGCAGACATGCTAAGGGTTGGTCTCCCATCTACCGACAAATCGCCATACTTGGCGAGGCGCTCATTTATTTGAACCGCAACTTCCATGCTCGGCGTCAGTATAACGTGATGAATCTTCTTCACATCGTTTCCAAAAGTAAATATCGTACTGACCTCAGTAGTCAGCATGAAATAGACGGGGAACTCCGGATTCTTGGCAACCTTATACAGTCCAGTTCCAGCCTCCTCCACCAATGTTTCTTGTAGTTCTTTAAGCCATTTGGGATGGGTGAAGTCTCCTGTGCCGACAAGGTTTAAGCCTTTAATTTTTGCGAAATTGCCCATTTCTTCAATGCTCATTTTCTGGCTTGTGGCACGACTGTACCGCCCGTGAATATGGAGGTCGGCTATAACCCTCATTTTTCTCGTTAAACCTCATAGGTGTTTAATGCTTAAGTCATTTACGGAAAATGCAAAGCACCTTATGGTCTACGTCAACGTCTAACTTTTTTGCTCAAAGCTTGAGGATAAACCGTAACCACGGGAAACTGAGAAGTCGGAAAAACAAAATGGTCATCCAAAAGGTTTTTCAAAAAGCCGCAGTACCATATAAATCAAAGAAAACGGCTTTTAATCTCATAAAAACATCTTCACATAGTGAGAATATAAAGCTGCTTGAAACATAAGGAATGCAGCCACATTTTTTAAAATATAGTTTATAGGTTGCTGGGCAAACTTTGTATTCGATAATTATGATGATGGGCTTTATTGTTAATCCGATTGCTGGCATGGGTGGAAGGGTTGGGCTTAAGGGAACCGATGGCGTTTTAGAGGAGGCTGTTGCAAGAGGGGCTAAGCCGGTTTCTCCAAAAAGGGCTGTGGAGTTTCTCCGAGAGCTTAAGGAAAGTGCACATGGAAATATAATTAAGATAATAACGTGTCCCGGAGTTATGGGCGAGGTGGAAGCAAAAGAAGCAGAAGTTGCCGTGGAAATCTTGCCCATGAAAATTGGAGTAAAAACAACGGCGGAAGACACCAAAAGAGCTGTTGAGCTTTTGGCTGACGCAAAAACGGACCTAATAGTCTTTGTTGGCGGTGATGGCACGGCAAAGGATATCTTAAACGCGATAAAAGAGAAGGGCGTGGAACTGCCGGTTTTAGGTATTCCCTCCGGCGTGAAAATGTATAGCGGTGTTTTTGCCGTAAATCCCTCAGACGCTGTGGAGGTTGTTTTAGCCTACGCAAGGGGCGAGGCGGAAATAACCGAATTTGAGGTTATGGATGCCGATGAAACTGCCATAAGAAGCGACACTTTCGCTGTGAGGCTTTACGGCTTTTTGAAGGGGCCCTTCTTGCCTATGAAGATTCAAGGAAGCAAACAAGTTAGTCCAGAAACGGTTGATGAAAAAGAGAATCAGATGGCAATAGCCAAATCAATAGTTGAGGAGATGCAGCCTAGCGCCACATACATCCTTGGACCAGGTACAACTGTAAAATGTATAGCTGAACTGCTTGGAGTCCCAAAAACGGTGCTTGGCGTTGACATTTACAAAAATGGCAAAATCATATTGGACGTGGACGAGAAGAAGATTTTGGAAAACGTGGAAGATTGGCAGAACACCTGGATAATTCTGTCGCCAATAGGGCGGCAAGGCATTCTTCTTGGCAGAGGAAATCAGCAGATAAGCCCAGAAATCATAAAGCGTGTTGGAAAAAACAAGATAATTGTCGCAGCAACAAAAAGTAAGCTCCGCGATATAGAAGGCGGAATTTTAAGGGTTGACACCGGAGACGCTGAAACAGACAAAATGCTCAGAGGATATATCAAAGTGGTTACGGATTACCGGGAATGGTGCCTCATGCCAGTGCAGTGACGTGACTAAGCGCCGAACTTTTTAACCTTCCCTATAAAATTCATTAAGATTGGCATCAAGTCTTTTCCTCTTAACCTTCCTAAACCGCCTTTTGCACATGCTCTTTCACCAAATTCTTCAACGTCGTCGCTACGCACATAGGGACCTGTTATAGCTACAGGAACTGGGTCGCCTTCATGATTCCCCGTTACACATGATGTTGTGTGGTCAGCCGTCAAAGCCACATAAGTTTCACCCAAATCAACCTTGTTAAGTATGTAGGAAAGCATTCGGTCAATTTTCTCGATAACCTCCACTTTCTGCCTAACATTTCCATCATGACTAGCAACGTCTGGAGCCTTCACATGCAACAAAACCAAATCATTCTCTTTTAACGCTTGAACAGCGGCCTTCGCCTTAGCAATATAGTCTGTCTGCGGCGTCCCAGTCGCACTCTTAATAGTTAATAGTTGCATGCCAGCAGCCTTACACACACCACGAATCAGCGAGGTTGCAGCCACACATACAGCCTCAACACTATAAATCTCGCTAAGCGGTCTTATTTTCGGCAGAATGCCAGCTCCCCTAACCAAAATGGCGTTTGCCGGTGGCAGTCCACGTGCAACCCTTTCCTTATTTATTGGGTGCTCTTTTAGGACTTTGTGAAATTTCTCCATAAGCTCGTTAAGGATTTTGGCTGTATGTCTGGCTTCAGAATTATCTTCTAATGGTTTAACTTCCAAAACTTTTTCCCCAGTAATACCAGGGTCGGAGTCGCTAACAGCTCGCGAAAGTTTTGAACCGCGCAAAACAAGAACCGCACGATGTTGCACAGTATTGGCGAACAGAAATTTAACGGAAGAGTCTGAAAGTTTGACTTTCTTTAGGCTTTCCGCAAGTTTAGAAGCGTCAGAGTCAGCTATTCTGCCAGCCCTCCTATCTAAAATTACATGATTCTCATCCACGGACGCAAAATTGCACCTAAAACAAACATCCCCCTCCATGACGGCTATTCCGGACCCTAATGCTTCGAAGGCGCCTCTACCCGAATAAACTTCAAAGGCGTCATAACCTAAAAGCGCAAGTGTAGCAGTGTCACTTCCCGGCGGAATGCCGGGCGCTATTGGGTCCATTATCCCGCAGATTCCAACGCTTGCCATGTGGTTCATTGAAGGCTTTCGGGCAGCCTCTAACGGGGTTTTCCAGCCCAATTCCTTTAAGGGTCTGTCAGCCATCCCATCCCCAATAATGAGAAGAACTTTCAACCTTAACCAGCCTTCAAGCATTCTTAACCTTTAAGTTGTTTATTACTGGTTAAAACGCTTACCATTAGTTTCTGCTTATCGAAAGAAACTTTAAATAATTTGATTGCAATTTTAGGGTGCGAGTGGTTGAAAATGGGCGATTTAGTTCCACTTTGCTAAAATTCTCCAAAGAGCGCCCGGCAAAAAATCAGCTTCTGCGCTAGAATTATATTCAACAATCAATCAAAAGCAGAGGAGAGGATGAAATGTCGGATTTAGGAGTAATCGTCAAAAAGTCTGAAGATTTTTCTGAATGGTACACCCAAGTCGTGTTGAAGTCGGGTCTCGCAGACTACGCGCCAATAAAGGGATGTATGATCTTCAGGGAACTCTCATATGCCATTTGGGAGAAAATTCAAGAAATCTTCAACGAGAAAATAAAACGGACTGGGCATAAAAACGTGTACTTCCCCCTCTTTATACCCGAAAGCTTCCTAAGGAAAGAGGCGGAACACTTTGCGGGTTTTGTGCCGGAAGTTGCATGGGTCACCATAGGCGGCGACACACCATTAGAAGAGAGGCTTGCCATAAGACCAACATCTGAAACCATAATTTACGCAACATACGCCAAATGGATTAGAAGCTGGAGAGACTTGCCAATAAAACTGAACCAGTGGTGCAGTGTCGTAAGGTGGGAGACAAAATCCACCAAACTTTTCCTCAGAACTAGGGAATTCTTGTGGCAAGAGGGACACACAGCCCACGCAACAAAGGAAGAAGCGGATAAAGAAGTTATGGAAATCCTAAACGAATACAAAGACTTGATGGAGAATTATTTGGCTATTCCTGTGCTGGTCGGCATGAAAACTGAAAGCGAAAAGTTCGCTGGAGCTCTTTACACCACAACGTTGGAAACCATAATGCCCGACGGCAAAGCACTGCAAATGGGCACATCCCATAATCTTGGACAAAACTTCTCAAAAGTTTTCAACATCAAATTCATAGGCGAGGATGAAAAGGAACACTATGTTTGGCAAACTTCGTGGGGCATATCAACACGGGTGATAGGCGCATTAGTCATGGTTCACGGCGACGACAAGGGACTTGTCTTACCGCCAAAAATAGCCCCAATACAGGCAGTGGTAATCCCCATACCCTACAAGGACGCAGACACAAGTACAATACTTGCCAAGGCAAGAGAAATCCGTGAAAAACTACAGAAGGCGGGAATCTCCACGGTTTTGGATGATAGGAAAGAGTATACTCCCGGGTGGAAGTTTAACGACTGGGAATTAAAGGGTGTGCCGCTACGAATTGAAATAGGACCAAGAGATGTGAAACAGGGACAAGTAACAATCGCCAGAAGAGACACCTTTGAAAAACAAGTCGTAAAAGAGGAGAAACTAATCGACACAGTGCAGCAACTTCTAGAGGTAATTCAGAGAAACCTGTTCAACAAAGCCAAAAAATTCTTGGAGGAAATGATCACTCCGGTGAAAATTTACGATGAGTTTAAACAAGTTTTGAAGGAGAAGGGCGGATTCATAAAGGCTTCTTGGTGTGGCAGCCGAGAATGCGAGGAAAAAATTAAGGAAGAAACAAGTGCAACTATTAGGCTTATTCCTTTTGAAAGGGAAGAACCATTCTCAAACTGCATCTACTGTGGCAAAGAGGCAAAAGAAGTCGTTTACTTTGCCAAATCATACTAGGCGTTAAGCACCATTTGCGTTTCGTTCCACAAACACTGCATTCTGTCTTCAGTTTCAAGGTATTTAAACCCCAAAATTCCTTTGCGTCCAAAAATTCTATTATATTATCTTCAATGAGCGGAATTATGGGTCTTTCAGCCTTTCCTTCAATGATCACCGCGTCATAACAAGCTTTGCGCGTCTAAACAGTGGCATATGTCCCAATATTCCCATCACCATAACCGCCTGTTTATGGACTTTTAGCTGTAACAACCATTTTCCCGCTGCTTGGTATAGCAAAACCAGTTAAGGGACCCGCCGCAAATATTAGCCTATTCTCCGGCGAAAAAGGTCAACGTCGGTTTCAACTCATCCCACAAAATTTTGGCAGCAAACCTTGTGCCTCCAAGAAAAATCCTTGCAAACACAGCATCATACTTTTTAACAACAGTCTTCTGTTTAGTTAAGTTAATCCTTAAGAATCTACCATTCCAACCATACTTAACGCATCATCTTCAACGCAGACACATACCGTACCACATCTCACCGTTAATAAAATTCACTGTCGAAATCAGCTAAATTTGAAGCTCTTCCGGCTCAACACGCCTTTCCTTTATGCTTAAGTCACTAACCCTAAACTTTCTACCACCATAAAGAAGCGCGTATTCATCGCCATTGTAAAGGGCCGCGGCTATTCTGCCTATAGCGTCTGCCTTCATAATGCCACTTCCACTAGCGCCGCCCACAACGATTAAATCCCTCTCTTCAAAAATCACGGGATGCCCATCTAAAGTGTTAATCTCATAAAGCCCAGCGAACGCAGAATACGGACGGCAATCCTTAAACTGGGGAAAATACTTCACAAGAACTTGGTATATCCCATACTGATAGAAGTTTTTCTCAGGCTGCGGGTCGTCTTCAAGTTTAAACGCCCTTGGAAAATCATCAGCATAACTAAGCCAAAAAACCCCCTCCGTTGGAAAAGGCCTAATTAAAACTCTCGGTTTAGGCAGAATAGTGAAAGGCAAGCAGCCAACGGAATTAAACCCTTTGATAAAGAGCAAACGCCTCAAAAGGGGATTTTTGGCTTCAACAGCAAAAACCTGCCTCTTTTTAGGCTTTATAAAACACTCGATTCCTACACCGTCTAAAAGTTGAGGAATCCAAGCACCAGCCGCCAAAATCGTTTTCTTTGCCTTAACTATCCCGGAATCCGTTTTTACGCCGGAAACTCTTGCCTCCTGCCAAAAGAAAGGTTCACCAACGATTCCAATAGGCTTGCATGCCTCAACTATCAAGTCTTGAACTTTAACACCATAGTGGATTTCCCCGCCAAGGCGCAAAAACTCTTCCTCATAAAATTTAACAATGCAATCAGCGTCAATAATTCCCGCTTTCGGAATAAAAATTCCCTTGTAAACATCCTTTAATCCCATAAGCTCGGCTTCTTCATCACCACCCAAACGTATGTTTAAGCCTAGCAACTTGGCAAGCTCTTCAGCTTCATACTCTCTATATTTTAGGCTTTTAGCCGCTAATTCTTTCAAAATCGAAGCCATTTCTGCAAAATCTTCTTCCCCTAAAAGCCACAAATATCCTATAAAAAACAACTTTAAGTCAACGCCAAGCTTCGTTTGCACGTGATTGTAAAAGTCGACAGAGGAGTCGGAAAGAATATAATTTATTGGAGAGGAGAACAAGCAGCGGAAAGCGGACATGCTCTTCGCAGTGCTTCCCTGTCCCGCCGCACTATACTTGTCAACAACCAATATTCTCAAATTTCGATTTTGCCTCTTAATGTGATAGGCTGTTGATAAGCCGATAACGCCGGCTCCGACTATAATCGCATCATATTCGGTCACAAGTCTCCCCTGAAACGTGTAGAGTTTCAAGAACCGTTAATAAAACATGTATTATAAATTTGCCTCTGGAAACTGTTAGAAGGAATGTTTATCTATTTCAAAGGAATATGAGTCTAGAAATATTTGGAACGTGAAGATTATGAACGTGCGAATAGAAGTAAAAGCAGCCTCAACTCTTGTAATATTATTTCTCATGATAATCTCAGCAATAGTGGGCGGAATAATCTCTTATGCCTTCACCATTGCCTACTATACTAAAAAACCACAGGGAACAACCCTCACAATAACTGACGTGTACATAAGCAAGGAAAACACTAATCTGTTCACTATTAGCGTGCTAAACCCTTCATACTCACCAACAGACGCAACAATATCAAGAATAGCAATAAGCCTCGAGAGAGAAACACAACTTTATGATGTCATTGAAACAGAACCATCCATCGGAAACGGAATAGTAGTTCCTATAGGTGAGTCTAAAAACATCACATGCATAAAAATTAAGAAAGACAATGCAAACGTCACACTTGGGGAACTTATTGGCAGTTATGATTTCGCTGGCAAAAACATAATCGTACACGTGTTTTCTCAGGATTCCGCAGCTGCAAATATTAGAGCAAGAGTTCCATATGTGAAGCTTGATATAGCTGAAAAATTTGACTCAAAATTTTCGTTCAAAACGTTTAATATAACTTTAACGAACAGTCCTCAATCAGAGGTTAACATAACCCTTAGCGATATGCTGATTGGGGGAGTGGATGCGCAAGCCAACGGAACCATAAGAGGAACGGTGATTCCAAAGGGCGAACATGTTTGCTTCATGTTTAATGGAAGTTGGCACGGAGTTGCTAAGACATCAATCATTGTTTACACTGAACAAGGATACGTTTTCCGCAAAGAGATTGAGCTAAGAAATGTTTATGTAGCAATCCAAAATGTAAGCTTTGACATTGAGAATAGAGACTACTTTAATGTGACGATTTTTAACTTTGCGGAATCCGCTCACTACGCGAACCTCACGATGATTAAATGTAGGCTAGACAACGGAACTTACATTCCCGAAAAACTTTGCGATCCTCCTGTTGGGATAGCCCCAAATTCAACTGTCACCATCAGATACGATTGGAATTGGGCAAAATATAGAGGAAGAAGCATAACCATTGTGGCTTATTTCCTCCAAGATTTTGAAACCACATCCTACACTGGGATCACCCCGCCTCCAATAATAGTAAAAGTTTTGAACGAAACAAGCGTTTTCAACCTGCAAGACAAGGAACACTTCAATATAACAATTCAAAATCATGCTTCATCACTAGAAGCCATAAAAATTACGCAAATTAAGATTAAAAGAACCGGACAACTATTAAACGGAACTACAGAGGTTAACCCACAACTCCCTTGTGGACCAATTGCCCCTGGTGAGAGTAAGACGCTAAAGTGTACATTTGATTGGGTAAATTACATCAAAAATTATGATGATAGGAATTTGACCCTATCAATAAATGTCACGACGAATACAGCTCCATTGATAAGTCACTCATTCGATTTTATATTCATCCTTCCGGTGGCAGAGCTCAACATTACGTCTGTGGAACTTGCTGAGGTTGGCGAAATGAAATACTTGAATATAACCATTAAAAGCAAGAACTATTCTCTGTGGAACTTGACTTTGGCAAAAATTATTGTAACAGTTCAGAATTTGACAGTTCCGCTGGAATACGTGTTTCCTAAAAACCAAGCTCTAATAAGCGTTGGAAGCGAAGTTGTTCTGCTATGCCCATTTGATTGGCAAAAATACTCAGGCAAAGATCTAACTGTGACCGTCGTCTCAGATGAGCATGTGGGGGCTTCACGGGTTTATCACATTCCATAAGCCTTTTATCCTTTAAGCTTCAAAGCCTTGTTTCTCTAGGGTGAGGTAAGGATTGGTTAATGTAAGGGTTACTGAACGAGTCCGCACCATTGAGTATGCCATTCGCGATATAATTGTTTACGCTAAAGCACTTGCAAGGGCCGGCAGGAAAATTTATTACTTGAACATTGGAGATCCTGTGGCTTTTGATTTTGATACTCCTGAGCATATTAAGCAGGCTTTATTTGAGGCTGTTAAGAGCGGGGCTAACGCTTACTCCGCTTCTGAAGGTTTACCTGAACTCAGAGAAGCCATCAGTGAGAAGGAAAAGCGATTGAATGGTGTGGATATTTCAGCCGACGATGTTATTGTGACGTCTGGAATTTCGGAAGGCATTCAAATGATTATGGCTGCCCTTATTGATGTAGGAGATGAGATCCTTCTTCCTGGCCCAACTTATCCGCCCTACATTTCATATACAAGATTTTTTGGCGGGAAGCCCGTTACTTACGAAACCGTTGAGGAGCAAGGCTGGCAGCCAAACGTAAAAGATTTGGAAAGAAAAATTTCGAGTAAAACCCGCGCAATTGTTATTATCAATCCCAACAATCCATGTGGTGCTCTTTACGATGAGAAAATTTTGAGGAAAATTTTGGATTTAGCCGCTGAGCATGGCATTCCGGTTATATCCGACGAGATTTACGACCAGCTTGTTTTCGAGAAAAAATTTGTCAGCACCGCAAGTCTCGCCAAAGATGTCCCGGTGATAGGGATGAACGGCTTTTCTAAAGCCTATTTGATGACGGGTTGGAGGCTTGGCTACATGTACTTTTATAATCCAAGGGGCGAGCTTAAAGAATTAAAAGAATGCGTTGAGAAGGAAGCAAGAATAAGAATTTGTGCAAACACCCCTGCGCAGAAGGCTGGTGTTGCCGCATTAAAAGGTCCTCAAGATCATATTAGAGAGATGATTTCAAAGCTTAGGGCTAGAAGGGATTATGCATGGAAAAGACTTAATGAAATCAAGGGAATAAGTTGCACGAAACCAGAAGCAGCATTTTACGTCTTCCCGAAGATCCATGGTGTTGGTTCAAGATGGAAGACTGATCTTGAATTTGTGCTGGATCTTTTAAAAGAAACTGACGTACTCTTTGTGCACGGTTCTGGCTTCTGCCCAGTTTATGGTGCAGGTCATGTCAGAGGTGTTTTCTTACCTCCCATTGAAATCCTAGAAGAGGCTTTCAATCTGCTGGAAAGCTACATGAAAAGGGTAGGCTAAGATGTTAGCTATTGATAAATCGGTATTCCGTGTTTTGGGTCTTGAACCAGCTTTGAGAACTCTTCCATAAGCCTTTTCGTAACTGGGCCGGGCTTCCCGTTTCCTATCTGCCTTTTATTTATCTCCCTAACCGGAATTATTTCCGCCGCTGTTCCAGTGAAGAATACCTCGTCTGCTGTAAAGAGTTCGTAGGGTGTTATGTTTCTTTCTATCACCTCATATCCGAGGCTTTTGGCAAGTTCTTTTACCGCTTCAGCTGTTATTCCGGGCAAAGCTCCGGTGTAGCTTGGCGGCGTGAATACTTGCCCATTTTTAACCACAAAAATGTTTTCTGCCACGCCTTCACATACGAAACCGTTCTTGTCTAGGCATATGGCTTCATCTACACCATTTATGTTTGCCTCTATTTTGGCGAGTATGCTGTTTAGGTAGTTTAGTGATTTTATTTCGTGGCTTGTTGCATCAACGGGATCTCTCTTCACCCATGTTAGCATTGCGGTTATGCCCTTTTCCTTTGCCTCGCTTTTGTGAAGCGCAATTGTATCCGTTATTACGATTATTGTGGGTTTTGAGCATTTTCTCGGGTCCAGTCCAAGGTCGCCCACGCCTCTGGTTACTACTAGGCGGATGTAAGCATCTTTTAAATTGTTTTTACGCAGCGTTTCCAAAACTATGTTTATCATCTGCTCTTTGGTTATTGGGATTTGTAGCATTATGGCGTGGGCGGAACGGTAAAGCCTATCAACGTGCTCTTTCAGTTTAAATACCACGCCATTGTATGCGCGTATCCCTTCGAAGACACCGTCGCCGTACAAAAGCCCATGATCGTAGACTGATATTTTGGCTTGTGATTTTGGATAGTATTCGCCATCGATATAGACAAGCAGCTCTTTATCCAATTTTGTTTCCCCTTTCAGAGAACTGAAATTTTCTCTTAAAGTTGATATGTGTTTTGGCAGTTCCGGTTAACTTTTATTGTTCTTTAGCCATAAAATTGAGGTCTTTTCGAAACATATTTTGGTAATGGCAGCGGTTTGAAGGGCTTGTCCTGCATGTGGCTTTTGATTTCACTTATGAGTTCTTCAAACTTCATTTTGCGTATTTGTTTAGCTTTCCTGTCTCTTACTGGAAGCACTTCTGACTCTATTTCTTTTTGTCCCGCAACTATTATGTAGGGTATCCATTCCATTTCGGCTTCTCTGACACGTTTTTGCAGTGTTAATGGTCTGTCGTCTATGTCGACGCGGATTTGGTTGGCTTCAAGTTTTTCCGCCAGTTTCTCACAGTGCTCGAGGAATTTTTCTGACATGGGGATTATGCGCACTTGTGTTGGTGAAAGCCAAACTGGAAGCATCGGCGGTTCGCCCTTCTGTTGTTGTTTGTAAGCCTTCTCCAGAAGCGCGTATATGCAACGTTCCACAGCGCCGCTTGGAGAGCAGTGCAGTATAAGCGGATAGTGTCTATCGCCCTTTTCGTCCACGTAGGTTATGTTGTATCTCTTTGCGTTTTCCACGTCTATCTGGTCTGTTGACAATGCTGCAGCCTTGTCTTGGTTGTCGACAAAGTTGAAGTCCCATTTTAGCCTAAAATAGAAGAAGGGTTCCTTCCACATCTCAACGAGGACTGGCTTGCCGAAAATTTTGGCTAGGTCTAAAATAAAGT
>JAGTQI010000037.1:0-1704 GCA_018396955.1 Candidatus Bathyarchaeota archaeon
CTTGTTTCCAGTTTCGGCTCCAACTGTTTCGTCGAAAGAAGCTTGATTCTCTGAGTTTAGAATTTGGAAAGCTATGCCCTTCTGGTGAAAAGTTGATAAGGTGGTTTTTAGCCATTTTTTAAGGCTTTCCTGCCAAAAGAGGCAATATTGGCTTGTATTTTCCAGAATGACAAGATGATTTGGCTTCTCTTGCAAGGTTTGGTAGGTGTATGGCTTCGTGTTTACGTTCTCTTTTACGTATCCCATTGAGGTGAGGGATTTAAGGGCTCTTGCAGCTGTCACCGTTGATATGCCAAGCTTTTCAGCAATCTTATGTTTATCAACAGCCTCATCACATTCCTCAAGAAAGCTTAAAACCTCCTGCTGTCTTTTACCAAGCCTCGTCACAGTTTCCATAATGGCTGTTTGTAGGGCGTTAAGGGCTGTTTGAAAGTCTTCAGGCGAGGCTACAACATAGCTTTTATCCCCAACCTCCAGCCTCAAACGCTTCTTCTGGTTTATGAGGGCTAAAACCCTAACGAAGTTTAATATCTTCTCAATGTGTGTGCGTAGGGCCACCTTCTGCTCTTTCGTAACAGCCAAATCCAAAAGATGCATGAGGCTGGAAGGCGGAAACACTATTACCTCGGCTTGCCAGTTGTTGGCCCTTAAAGCGTTTTTAAAGTCCTCCTCGCTATACGGCGTTGGGTTTCCCTCCCCCTCAATGAGGTCTTTAAGGCTTTGCGGCATGATGGCTTCTCGAAGCTTCTTGGCTAAAACCCGCCTGGTTAAAGCAACGCTGTGGTTCATCTCATATTTGAAGACTCTTCGGTACAGGTCTGGATGAATGTCCAAATCGCTTTGCGTAGTTATGAAGTTTCGGGCTTTGGTCTTCGCCCTTCCAAGCTCCATTTTACCCGTTAACTCGTTCCTCACCGGATAAATCGTCTCTATAGATTGCCCTTCACCGATGGCCCGTAAGCTTAAGCTTCCAGTCTCGCCCCTAACACCTGCAGCCTCATAAATTATGAGGGTTCCGCAAAAGTCCTCTCCAATGTATTTTATGGCTTCAGGCGTTGAGGTTGTAAACTCAAAAATCCACTCCTCGGGGATCAGCGGCTTAATAGCCCTCAAAGACTCATTCTTGCCGCTTCCGCTAAAGCCTGAAAGAATTGTTGATATGGGATACCTTGTCTGACCGCTACAAAGCGTCACAAAGTTTAGCAGCAACGCATTGTCTTCCCCGATAAGCCTTTTCTTGCCATACTTAACAACATAATCCAAAAACTTCGGGTCTTCAAGAAGCCTTTCGGCTCTTTCCCTCTCCTCAGCTGTTAAATGTTTCGTCTTGGGAGCGATTGGGCACTCTGCTACATTGCAGTTCCGCTTTAAAATATCGTCTTCACAGCCATAAACATAGCCGCCCTTAACAGCGCTTTTAACAACGTTTTCAAGCTCTTTCTCGCTTAAAGGTGGATTGTTGAAGCGGTTCCACTCCCGAAGCCTTTTAAAAGCGTAGTTTGGGCTCAAACCCTTAAAGTTAGTTAGAAAACTTGCTAAACGAATAGCATACTCATTTCTTGTCCCCTCAATTGTTCCCTTATAAAGGGCATTAATGCACGGCGGGTTCTCCCCACTATACGGTTGTTTAGCCAGATCTTCACGGTTAAACCAATACTGTGTTAAGGAACGTGAATTTCCAACACCAACAGCATTTAAAGCTTG
>JAGTQI010000037.1:1727-12251 GCA_018396955.1 Candidatus Bathyarchaeota archaeon
TCACGGTTGTCGGCTGATTGTCATTTAAGCGTTTATACCCTGCCGATGGAGCCATAATGCACAGTTTGCCATCACCAATAAGCTCTAAAGCCGCCACGTTATGGTAGGCGCTAACAGTTTTCGGCCTCGTTTGGCTATAGTATATCCAATGTTGTCCGCCGCTCGGCGTCTCTTCAATTTGCGTTATCAGAAAATGTTTCAGGGCTTGTCTGCCCTTCTCTCTTGCTTCTTCGCTAACATTTTTTACATCAAAATCTATAGCTGCAAAATACAAGCCATTGTTAAGCCTTGAACCGCAAATAAGCGCAAAACCATCAGCCTCACTCCATGGCAGGGCCTCAAAATCGCCTTCACTCTGCCTCTCCGTCTGCCACTGGCTCCACCCATGCAGTGGCTTCTTCTCCTTAAGCAAAATAACGTTTAAGCCTTGAAGCCAGTATTGGCGCGCTGCTCCTTTAAGGCTTGGCTCCATTTTGCGTGCTCCTTAACGCTTCAATTACTGCTTTTTCCTGCCAACCGTTGAGCCGTTTTTAAACGTCCAGTAAAAGTATCGTTCCGTGTAAGTTTACCATCCTTAGAATCCTCCTCAAATATCGGGGTGAGCACCAGCGCGTCATCAACCTCAATTGCAACAGCCTCAACCTTGCCATGCTTCTTTTCAAGCAGTTGAACCCATGATTTAGGAAGAAAAACCGCTAAGCCTGTTCCAATTTTGCAGATTTTACGTTTAATCGGCATTTAAACACCGTTTTAACAAAACTTAAATCCATCAAGATAATGTATGTGAAGCCGAAATGGCAGTACTGCGTTTAATAAGGCGAAATGGCAGTACTGCCATTTGTTGAAGCAAAGGCAGTATAAGCATGGAACTGCAAATATGGAAGGGGAAGAAAGCAAAGTACAACAGGTTGGTTCTTGAAGCTCTCAGCTACGGAGGAAAAACCTCATGGGAAATAGCAAAATATATTGTGGAGCATGACCCAAACCACGCCCGTGGAAATTGGTACCATCAAGCCCAGAAAGTTAACTCTCGCCTTTTAAGGAGGGGTGGAATACTCGATGATCTTGCAGATAGCGAATTCATTAAAAGGGGAGAAGATAAGAAATATTCGCTTACAATACTGGGCTTGTCATATGTACTTTACCAGATCAACCACAGCGGCTGGAAACTTGACAAGGACAAGCTTTTCCTCATTTATTGGTCCTCCTTAGCTGGGACGATGGTTAAAGAATTTGAAGAGAACTTCGACCAATACTCTCCAATCGAGAAGTTAACTTCACAATGTTTAGCTGAAGTTTTTAAGGCTTACCCTGAAAAGCCTCCCATCTGGATTCAAACGTTTTGGGATGAAATGTCAAAATCAACTTGGAGGAGACTTATAGAATATTTAACCCTTGGAGAAGACCTCAACAAGCTTTCTCAAAGAGAGATAAACAGCTGGGTGCTTGAAGGCGTCTATGAAGCTTGTAAGAAAAGTTTTAGGTGGCCGCCAAGCCGCGAGTCTGAACAACTAATGAGCCTAATGTGTAACTCCTTCCAGAAACTCCCAGAAGAAGACAAGTTAATGGTTATCCAATCCTTCAAAACAATGCTTCATGAGATAATTTACCGCATAGCAAGGGAAAACCAATTTCTCAAGAAGGCATTCATAGAAAAAGTTAGGCAGGCAGAACCCCACCAAATAGTTTGCTACGTTAAATGTCCACACTGCAACTACAACGGTTTTTCATTACAAAACGGATACAAACTCCTATCAACAAAATTCTCAGTGCTCTGCGAAAAATGCAAAAACAAGTCAGCATTCACCTCGGTTAGCGAGTAGAAACACTTGGCCACATAGGTGCATCTTAGCTTTTCAGCCGTTGAAAGGCTAAAAATCTGCGAACCTTTCCATAGCTGGTTCCGGAGGCAAAACCAGAATCTTTAAGCGGCGACAATCGGGGTGAATTTGGCTTCAGTGGGCTTTTCTGGTGGTGATGATATCTGTCTTCTTCTGGTTTTCTGAACAGACAGTTCAGAAAAGCTTAATTTTTCTCCACAAATCAAAAGCTGAGTTTGATTTTTACTCGAATCAACCGTCTCAGAACGGACATTTCCCCATCTCTATACTTAAACAACACGAATAAAACAAAGGTGAAATCAAAAGGAGCAAGATGTTCCTTTAGACGTTACTAAAAGAACAAAACAGTAAAATTACACAATACAAAAAAGTTTCCAAAGTAAATTGAATCATTTTAAATTCCTGATATTAAACACCAAAAGGGGAGTTCAAACCTCTCGCGGGCTACCATAAGATTTTCTTAAGAATTTTAAGTATCTACTGTGCCTTTCGCTTCGATGTAAGCGACATCGCAAGGTGTTCTCTTCTGATTTCCTTTCCTATAGTTGTATATCCATTCCATTAAGGGCAGTATTGATTTTCTAAGGGTTCTTCCTTTCTCTGTAAGCGAGTATTCCACTCTGGGAGGGATTTCCATGTAAGCTTTTCTTTCAATCAACCCGTATTTTTCTAGCTCCTTCAGTCTATCAGAAAGGGTTTTGGAGTTTATAGTCTTCAATTGTTGCATTATTTCGTTATACCGAACTTTCTCGTCATTACCAATCGTGTTAATTATCAACAAAGTCCATTTCTTGCTAATTATGTTCATAATCTCGTCAAGCGGACAAACAAGCGTTTCTATACTTTCCTTTTTGAAACTCATTTTACTGTCCCCAATTATCTAGACGAATGGTTACTTACAAGGATAAATACTGGATTTTCTATATTTAGTTTCCGATTTAAAGTATAAGAGTTGAGATGCATGGGACATAAAATCGAAGTTTTCACAGCGGGATGCGACTTATGCAAAGAAACCATGGAAGCAATACGAAAAACGGCATGTAGAGAATGCACCATAACAGAATATAACATTAGAGAAAAGTGTGAGAGTGAAATCTGCGTAAAAAAGGCGAAGGAATACGGCGTTAAAGCGGTTCCAACGATAGTAATAGATGGAAAAATAACCGTAGAGGGAAGACCAACAATCCGCCAAATCAAAGAAGCATTAAAATTGTAATCAAAGATTGTTTCATTCTCTTTCCAGGCTACCAAACTCTAGAGTCTAATTTATACTGCCGAGAGGGTTTCGCTCAACTCCCTTTTTTTTTCTGTTTTTAATTTGGCCACTTGGATATTTGGAGGCTTCTTAGTGAGTAGGTGCATACTTTGTTATCCGCTTTTGGGTTTTGGTGGATAATATTTTAATTAAGACATCCTCAAAGTGTGTGCACGAAGTAAATTGCGTTTTTAGCTTCTTTTAATGTCTCATAACAGAAGATTGAACACGTGTAAACGGGAATAAGAGAGTCACGGTTGGTAGAGCGCCTTTTTCATCCATGGATCTAATTTTGCAAGTTCTTCCTGAGTGTTAAGTGAGCCCCATAAGAATGTTATATGTTTCTTTTTACAATATTGTTTTGCTTTCTTAAGTTGAATAATAACTGAAGGATTTTTGACATCTAATTCATATCTAAAGAAAAGACACATGTAAGTTAGCAGCTTTTTTTGATTTCGAAAGGCAATTAGCTTACCAAGGTCGTATCTTAGTTTCTTGTGTAAAATATTTTCAGGGACGTGACCTTTTTCTCTGCGACCATACTCTTTAATTTCAATAGCCAAAATTGGTTGATGTTCCCCTTTCTTCCTTTTTTAAGAATAACTAAATCAATATGTTTTGTTGACTCTTTCTTTTTAAATGAATGTTCCGCTCGAATAATTAGGTTTTTAAACTTTCTAAGTTTGGTCCATAAATAATGATATAAATGAGCTTGTATGTCGTATTCGTTTTCAGGGCGAAAAACCTCGTTAATGCAGTCTTTTAACAAATTGCTCCATGCTTCTTCTATTAATTCTCCTATTTTTCCCATGAATGTTTCCCTACTTTCATAAAGACATTACTAAAATACGCAACATATTAAGAGAAAAGGACTCCGACATCTATCCTGCGCGTCTTAAAAAGGCTTGGAGACAGCATAATGCCATTACAGAAATTTTTACTTACATTTAAAAACCGGAAACTGCAAAATAGTAAGTGTAGGGGGCGGAAGGAAAATGCCTAAACCTGGAATGGCGGGCATATGCCTAAAAACAGAGGTCGCTAAACTTCTAAGAGCAAAAGCAAAAGAAGCTAAAATGGGAATAAACGACTTTTTAATGGCTGTTTTAATGAAAACATCTTTTAATTGGCCTTAGTTGGAAATCGTAACAATTTTAAAAGCTATAGCATACTAATTGTGTGTTTTGGGGGTGGGATTGTTGTATGTTTTAGGTGTGTCTGGCTCTCCTCGGAAAAGTGGGAATACTTCTATATTGGTTAGGGAGGTTCTTAGGCATATAAGGGGGGAGAAAAGGTTTGTTTCCCTTGCCGGTTTGGATATTCACCCTTGCAACAGTTGTGATAGGTGTTATGTGGAGAAGAGGGAATGTGTGATTGATGATGATATTAGGTGGGTTATTAGGGAGATGGAGAAGGCTGACGTCATAATACTTGGATCCCCATGCTATTTCGGGATGGTTAGCGCCCAACTGAAGATGCTTATAGATAGAACCGTTTCCATTTATGAGAAGGGCTCGCTAAAGAATAAGATAGGCGCCGCAGTCGTAACACAAGACGTTTATGGAAGCGGAAGGGGCGGCGAACTGGTCCGCCAAGCATTAATGGAGTATTTAGCATCAAAAATGGGAATGATATACGCTGGAGGAATCATAGGCGAAGGAGGAGCCCAAATAGGCCACATCAAAAAACTCGCATCAAAAATAATGCAACTATATGAAAACATAAGTAAATAACGCCCAATCAAACACAACCTCTTTTAATGTCTCCTCTTCAGAAATCTGAAAATGGCTATAGGAATTGAGATGGAAAGTCATAAAATTTAACTCGTGTAAATATTAGTTGTGCGTGGATATGCGTGCGTGTAAAAATATTAGGGCGGTTTCTTTTGATTGTGGAAGAACACTGTATTACGAGGTTGAGGAGGATTATGTTGTTTTTCACAGAGTCTTGCAAAGACTTGGATACAAATTTGAATTGACTGAAGTTCAGAAGGCTTTAGATAGCGCGCGCCTCTGGTGGAACCTTGTAAAAGCGAAGACTGGGGAAGTTTGGAATGAAGATTCATGGGCTCGCTTACTTCAAAGAATGGCGTCAAACCTTGCCATTCAAAACCCGGATTTTATTGCAATGCGGCTGCGTGATTGCTGGCTGTCTGAAGCTGAGTTTAGGGCTTATGAAGATGCTGTGCCTACTTTAAGCGAACTTAGAAATGCCGGGTTCAAGTTAATAGCGATCTCCAACGTTTCTTCGGGAAAGAACCTTAAGACATATATGAGAAAAGCGGGAATCCTAGACTATTTCGACGCCATCATAGCCTCTGGCGATATTGGATATGAGAAGCCACACCCTGAAATATTCAAAACTGCGTCAAAGGTTTCAAACATTCCGTTAGATTGTATATTACATGTCGGCGATAAATATGAAGAAGACTACCTAGGCGCTTGCAACGCTGGCTTAAAAGCCCTACTTATCGACAGAAAAGGAACACACAAAGATAAGCAATGCCCAAAAATATCCAAGCTAACAGAACTAATAAGCCTACTACAAACAAAGCAAACATTAAACCCTTAGTAAAACCCGGATCTACAACAACGTTAATAAATATCCTTCCAAACTATTCTTTAAATGTCTTTTAACAGAATGCGGGAACATTAAGCGGCTTAATCAATAGTTTTCCATGACAGGGCAAGTGGTGTTAGTAATATTATGCCTACGATGGCACCTGCTATCGCATGAGCGAGCGTATTTTCTCCAACATAAACATTAACCACGTAAGCGATGGCGAATGATATGGTGCCAATGTATCCACCTAATTTTTTCATCCTCCATAGTAAACCCATTGCTGTAAGAGATAAAATGCCAACAAGTAAGGCCAAATGCCCAAGAATAGGAAGCTTGTATGCATAGGGATGAGGCGGGTTCATAATATCAACTATTCCAACGATTATTGCCAGTGTTCCAAAAATGGCGAAGAAAACAGTGGAAACTATTACTGAAACAGTTCTTTTTGTCAACTTTTCAGCCTCTTTTCTCAGCGTTCTAAAAAGGTTTATATATGTGTCAGCCTTTTAAGGCTTACTTGGATTTACATGAGCTTAATCACAGGCTATCTTACTTCCAAACAGAAACTAATTTGGGACATGAAAAGTAAGGGGCTATCCGAGACAAGCATTGCCAGAAAACTCAAGGTGACTCGCCAAACCGTTCATAAGGCATTGGATATCGCAAATTCCAAAGTCTCTACAGCCCTCGAAGAAGCAGCCAAAATCAACAAAATTAAGATCGAAACATTAGACCCTGCCAAGGGAATTCTACTGGGATATAGCTCATACTTCAAAACAGATGCACTCATCACTTTCTCTGCAAAAAACGGTGTTCAAGTATGGTATAAGCATGAGGGAGACTGCAATAATTGTGACCAATTTCAACTTTGTAAAGAAACATTACTTTCAGAGGCGAAGGACCGAAATATTCTACTTCCAACAAATGCAGACTCCATGCCACCGTCTAAACTAGCTGAGATTCTATTCTCAAAAATCAAGGGTGAATAGAATGGGAATTCGCCAAAAGTTGTGGAATTGGTGCCCAAAACCTAAGAGGCCTCATCTGGCAAGTTTTACGAGGCTGGCTTTACCATTGTATATTTCACTGTTAATTGGCGGCCTCCTTTTAACCGTAGGAGCAGCTATAGTTTTATTTCCTCCGTTGATGTTTGGCAGCAGTTTCGATGAAGGTGGGAGGGTAACAGAAGTTGTGGAGAGAATTTTGTTTCCAGGCGGCGCTATAGTTGTGTATAAAAACCCGATATATGAAACTCCTAAATGGTATATTAGCATAAAAGTGCACAATTACATAACTTGTGAAGAAGATCTCTCAGCCTATGTAAACTCGAGGACCAAAGCGTTAAATGAATTATTACAATATTTGAGCTCGAAGGATAAGGTGCAAGTAACTATAACCTTCCACGAATCTGTGGAACCCGACCACTTCAAGAATCTTTATTTAAATTACCTGGCAGAAAGTGACGGGCCAAATCACTCAGCAATTACAGTAAAGAATGAAACCAGCCAAGATTTGGAGACCATAATAATTAATACCCCTAGCATGGGCTATCTTGAAGAGTGGCTTACCCAACCCAAAGAAAACCTAAAAACGGTAGGCGTAAATTCTTATGAAGCTTTTTTGAATGTCGACTCAGTAAAAAACCTTGCGCAACATCCCAAAGTCCTGCTTATAGATCCCCAAGAGTGCCTCACCGTCCGCCAGCTTAAAGCAAAATACACTTCCATGGGTTTTAAAGTGACTGTTGATAGACCACCCATATTGATTAAGACATTTGAGCCTGAACAAACTTACACAACGATAAATATGGATGAACTCCTTACTAACCCATCCAAATACGATAGGTGGAGATTCTATCTTGCTGGAAAAGTTAGCAACCTTAATGACAGATTCTTCAAATTAAGCGAGAAACTCCTTGTCTGTTACAGATACTATGGAGCCGACCTTTCTGAAAGAATAGCGTCAGAAAATATTAAAAACGAAGATTACGTAGTGGTGATAGGCACATTCTTTAAAGAAAATTCCACATTATATGCAGATAAAATCGAAAAGGCGAAACAAGACCAGCCTTCAATATTAACAGTAGAAGAGCTTCTCGCCAGCCCTATTAAATATAACGGGCAAAAGATGCAAGTTTTTGGAAACGTAAGCGACTTGGGATTTATAGACGGGCCATTCTTTAAACTTGACGGGCAGCTACTGGTTTGCTACATCTACAACAACACCAACCTTCAGTCTCAACTCAGCGGAGTTGAAAATGGAGACCCTATGATTGTCACAGGCACGTTCCATCATGACAGCATAACATTGTATGCAGAGCATATTAGACCAAGCAAGCGGATGGGGCGATAGAAGATGCAGTGTTGAAAATAGATGCCATTGGAAGATTTTTTAAGAGTTCCGCCTTTTCTTGTATTTTGGGTTAGGGTTGATTTTCTTAGCTGTGATTTTTCTACCGCTAAAGTGAGGTTTGCTGTTCAACCTGAAATTGGAGAAACCGGGCTATGACACATGGGACCAATTTTTACACTTCTAATAGGAGTTTGGAGTCTTCTAAGCCTGTTTTTAGGAACTATTGAATTCACCACCTCTAAAAAAGCAGCTTTGCCCGCTGCTACATTAATACTCTGTCTTGTTAATGGCATTTTGGCAGGATTAATTTGGAATGTAGCCAGGTTTTGGCGTAACATGTTAATCCAATGGCTAATCAATTACAGCCCATTTATTATCCCATGTTTAATTGCAGATGCAATTGCATTCTTTTACTTTACAAGAACGAAAAAAATCATCCCTCACCTCAAAAACCTAAAAATAAGAATCCTATTCATAATTGTATTAATGGCGATTCCGCTTCTCCTAACAGCAATTCTATTACATACGTGGTTGGCGACTATATTTTAATCAAGAACATGATTCTTCACGTTCTAACCATTAGAATTATATCGAACGCAGCTATTTCCAGTATTGGAGGAATTAAACTGTCAGTATCTAGTAAAATTTTGATGTTTGTTTTCTTAGCTGCTTTGTCGATTTATGTAACCCTCTACACAATTTCAGCCCACCACGTAGCCGAAAGATGGGCATTCAACACCAGTTGGCGTTATTCGGGAGACATGACATTTTTCCCGTGGCCTAGAGACCCCCAAGGCATTCTTCTTCCAACAATTACTAAAATGAATCCCATAGACGAATTCATCTATTTATACCTCATAAAAAATGGAGTTCTAATTTTAGTCTGTCTTGGTTTATGGTTGCTCACAGTTGTTTATTGTTTTAAGGCTATTCTGCCTTTAATAAAAGCTTGGAAACTAACCAGAAGTCAAACGAGGGTTATGCGTTGAAGTCCACAGAGTTTTTCATCGCAGTAGCGTTGTCCATATTGTTTACCGTAGCTTTGTTATACGCAACGCTCAGCATTCCTACAGTAATTCACCAACTTCTACTGAGAATTTTTCCAGATTATTGGTGGCCGCCTCTCGAGATCGAGGAAGCCTTAAAACCCCTTGGCTACATCATGTTCACAGCTACTTTGGTTTTGATACTCGCCGGCTTTTTAACTCAGCGGTTAAAACTCTCCACTCTAGGATCAATTGTCTCGTATCTGCCAACGTTTGGATACTTCGCCTCCACAATGTTTTTCCTCGCTGGCATAGGCGTTTTGAGGCTACTATGGCTTCCATTACTTGACCTTTCTCCGCCTATCCTTAGGCTTGGAGACATCGTTTATTTGCCATACTTCGCCTTGGCTTTGTTGCTGTTGCCAGTGGCATGGATCTTCCATGTTCCAGTAATGGACTTGAATATTCTATTATCGCTCATAATAATGGCGTTAGGCCTGGCGATATTCCTTATCGGCATGTTCACGTGGCTTTATGGCAAGTTCAGGGGTTTCCAGATAATAGATTTCTGGGTTTATCGATACTCAAGGCACCCTCAGTATTTAGGTTTCCTCTTATGGAGTTATGGGTTAACGCTTTTGGCTTCCTTTTTTGGCGCATCTAAAGGTGGTTATATTCCACCGCCAAGCCTTCCATGGCTTACTATGGCCCTAATAATAGTGGGAGTTGCCCTACACGAGGAAATGGTCATGATCAAGAAACATAATAACGAATACATGAAGTATCGTGATAAAACGCCATTTATGCTACCTGTCCCAAAGCATTTTTCAAACCTAATAACTGCGCCAGTTAGAAAGTTGTTAAAAAAGGAAAGAACCGAGAATGGAAAAGAAATCGCTTCTATAATTTTTCTCTACGGCATCACGCTGGTTCTGCTCTCCATCCCATCAATTTTGTTTTTCCCCATATAAGCCCGAATATTATCTGCCAACCTTTCCGTTAATCATCGTTAACGGGAAATAGGGATTTGTTGAATTGGGATGATAGTTCAAGTTCTCTCCTCGATCCTGCTGTAACTAAGCCCGTTTTTGGACGTTTTGGTCAAAACGTAGCGATATTTGACGTTACATACGTTGCTAAGGAAGAGAACAGTAAGTATAAGTAAATAAATCATTTATGATAATTAATATATGACCCGCGATGAAAGATTGAAAATAAAAGCCAAGATGTTTCGTGGATTTGCTGATCCAACTAGGCTGGCAATATTAGAATGCCTTAAAGAAGGAGAAAAAACGGTAACAGAGATTGAAAGGAAACGAAGCAAAGTCAATCTAACATCTCAAACCATCTCAACTGTCTGCTGGAATGTGGTCTTGTCAAAAACAAAAGGGATGGAAAGAACATCTTCTATAGAATTATAAATAGCAAGATTAAGGCGCTTCTCGAAGACAGCGACAACATACTAGATGAAATTTACAGACAGATTTATGAATGTGTGCGATATGGGGAAAAACAAAATTGATGGGAT
>JAGTQI010000037.1:12259-15122 GCA_018396955.1 Candidatus Bathyarchaeota archaeon
AATTAAGATAAAGATAGAAGGCATGGATTGCCCAGAGTGCGCAGCTCCGATAGAAAAGAAACTCAGAAGCATTAAAGGCGTTAAGGATGTAAAAGTGAACTTCATTGCTGAGAGAGCCACCGTCACTTACGATGAAAAAGAAACAAAACCAGAAGAAGTGGAGAAAGCAATACGAAATCTCGGATATAGGGTCCAGAGAGTAACATCGCAAGAATAGCTAGGCGTATAAAATGAGCCAAAAACTGACAAGATTACATCTTGCAAATATCTTTCGTCTGTTTTTCATTAGCGCCGTAGCCTTCGTTGCCATCATAGGCATTATAACCGAACGCTTGGGATTATTGGAGGCTGTTCTGGAAAGAATACCGGCTCCAATAGCATTGGTAGCTGTATTATTGGGAGGATATCCTATTTTTAGAAGTGCTTACAATGGTTTTAGGGCGAAGTTAATTAATGTAGATCTTTTGATGAGCTTCGGTATTATAGGGGCAGCGGTCATAGGCGAGTTTATCGCCTCTGCGTTGATAGCCTTCTTCATGAACATTGCCCACTCTATTGAAAGATTTACAGTTAAAAAATCGCGAGAAGCTATTAAAGAACTTGTTAAACTAGCTCCAAAGACGGCGCATGTCAAGCGAGATGGACAAGAAATTGAAATAAAAGTAGAGGAACTGGCGCCAGGCGACATTGTAATAGTAAAACCTGGAGAAAGTATACCAGCAGACGGCATAGTAATTTCTGGTCTGAGCAGTGTCAATCAAGCTCCTGTAACTGGTGAATCCATTCCAGTTGAAAAGAAAACTGGAGATAAGGTCTTCGCCGGAACAATAAACGGGCATGGAGTTTTGCAGGTTAAGGTTCTGAAAGTGGGCGAGGATACCACTCTTGGCAGAATAATTACCCTAGTTGAAGAAGCCATAGCCCACAAATCAAGGCTACAAATATTCGCCGACAAATTTACAACTTACTTCTTACCTATCGTAATAGTGGCGGTTGGACTAACATACCTTCTAAGTCAAAATATTGTTTATGCCGTCGCAGTTCTTGTAGTGGCCTGTCCCTGTTCGGTAGCCTTAGCCACCCCTCTGGCGGTAGTTGCAAGCGCGGGTAACGCCGCTAAAAAGGGGCTACTGATAAAAGGTGGGCTCTATCTAGAAGCCCTTGCAAAAGTAGAGGTTATCGCGGTAGATAAGACAGGCACTTTAACTATTGGTAAGCCTAACGTAACTGATATCATTACGTTCGGTGAAAGCGAAAAGGAAGTTATTCGGCTGGCTGCTGCTGTTGAAAAATATTCGGAACACCCGCTGGCTACCGCTATTTTGGAGAAGGCTAAAGCTCTTAATATAAACGTAAACGACCCAGAGAAATTTATGGTACTTCCAGGTAAAGGAATAATCGCGGAAGTACAGCATCAAAGAATTCTTTTGGGCAACAGCCAATTGATAGAAGAGAGAGGAATTAAGCTACCCACAGAAACACTAAGGAAAATTCACGAAATGGAGTCCCAAGGTAAAACCGTTTTATTATTAACCCGCAATTCTCACGTGGTAGGTCTTATCGCTGTTGCAGACATGGTTAGGGGAGAAGTACCTAAAGCCATTGAAAAACTAAAGAAACTAGGTATAAAACGGTTTGTCTTGCTCACGGGTGACAATGAGCGGGTTGCAGCCGCTGTGGCTAAACAATTAGGGATTTCCGAGTATAAGGCTAACATGCTTCCAGAAGATAAAATCGAATATGTAAAAGCCTTGCAAGCTCAAGGGTTAAGAGTAGCCATGATAGGCGATGGAGTCAACGACACGCCAGCATTAGCCCAAGCGGATGTAGGCATCGCTATGGGAGCCGCTGGCACAGACATAGCCATAGAAGCGGCACATGTGGTACTAATGCAGGATAACTGGGAGCAGATTCCGGAAGCCATCAGGATTGGGCGAAAGACCTATAACACCATAAAACAAAACATAACATTTGGCATTCTGTTTAACCTCATAGGAATGAGTCTTGCATCGATAGGCGTTATCGGGCCAATATTGGGTTCTGCCTTAGAATCACTTCCTGACGTGTTCGTATTCCTTAACTCCTCAAAACTGTTGAGAGAGTAAAAAGATGTCATCATATGTCACGATGCTCAAATGCGGTTTTGGCTTCCACCTGCAAACCAAGGTCACTTACTCTATAGAACGGAGGAATGAGGAGCTAATCCTAAACGTTTTGTTTAGTTAATTCCGTTAGTCGCTGTTAAATGCTGTTTTTGTGTTGTGGTGGCGTTAGCCATGGTTCTGCTTGTTCTTTGTATGTTTGGCCGCCAGCTTTCTCTGCTTTTGTTTACGGAAGTAGGCATGAACAGCCCTTGCGGATACGTCATAAATTAGTGCCTCGTCGTCGAGTTTAAGATTAGCTAAATAAATTTTTAAGCAGCTTCACGGACCAGCTGCCCATAAAAGTTATGAAAGCTATGCCTGTCTTCTTTCTTGTTAAGCTTAGGCAGATGGGCGTTACACCTTTTTCTAACTCTTTTCTTATGTCGCCGTATTTTATGGCTAAAAGGTCGGATAGGCTTAGGCCACTATGAACAATTGAGGCTGCCATACTCCTATACAAAGACTTATCCATTAAGCTATAAAATCGCCTTCGTCTATGGTCCACGGGTGCTTCTTGTTGACTGGTTGAGCTGGCGGCAGATGCACATAGCGTAAACTTATCGAATATCAAAATATTTGGCTAAGCTTTGAACAGCACCAACATAACTCCTGACAGTCTTCGGCGAATAGCCTCTATTCTGAAGCCAAGCCACAAAACCGTTAAGCGTTACGCGGTCTACGCGCCTTCTTTCACTTCTTGGCAAAAGCCTATCCTGCTC
>JAGTQI010000038.1 GCA_018396955.1 Candidatus Bathyarchaeota archaeon
TATATGCGCCTTTGGAGCCGCTCTTTTAGCTAAAAGGGCTTATAAGAAAACTAAAACGTGAAGTTTTGCTTATTTCATATTTCATATAGAATTTTCTGATGGGAGAAAACCCTCTTTACTAAGCCCCTTTTCTCCAGAAATGTTAGATGGGACATAGTTTCTCCGAGGGCAAGGTACTTTTGAAACGGTGGAAAATTATTCCACGATTTGTAATTCACATTCCATTGTATTTTAGACGCTAAATTATATGGTGATAAACTTTCAACACTGAGGTGGTTTAGGACTTCTTTTAACCTCTGCTTATGGTGATTTCTAAGCTGTTTAACCCTTTCGCTGAGATTCATGAAGGATTTTTCATGGGCTGGCAATACGAGTTTAACATCGAGGCTCTCCACTTTTCTAAGGCTTTTAAGGTAATCCTTTAACGGGTTTGTGTCCGCCATAAATTGGGATACATGTGGTGTAATCGTCGGAAGTATATGGTCCCCCGAAATAAGAACTTTAAAGTATGGTTCGTAGAGGCATATGTGCCCGGGAGAATGTCCCGGCGTCCATAAAACTTGAAAGTGATAATCGCCCAAAGAAATTTTCTGTCCGTCAATTAATGGGTGAGCTGTTCTCGCTATTTCTTCATAGGCTTCAGGCGTGAAAAAAGCGGGGTGAAATTTTTGAAGGTTGTTAACTAACGTGGCAGGCGCGTCGGACGCTTCAAGAAAACGCTTCATACTATCTAAGTAATTACTAAAATCTTTCACTATGGAACTTAAAAGTTCTTTCTCTGTGTGGTGTATCCAAAGGTTATGATTTTTTGAAAGCTGTTTGAAGCGAGGAATCATGCCTATGTGGTCTATGTGAAAATGTGTGAATAAGATATCTGTCAGCATTTGCAGTTCTACCCCGATCTCAGACAAGTCATGGCAAAGGACTTCAAACGCCTCTGGAGAATTTAAGCCGGTATCAATTAGAAGATTTTTCTCAAATGATTTAATCAGATAAGCGTTTAAATGTCCCAGGGGATTTCGGGGCAATGGGACTCTTATTTGGAAAAAGTTTGGCAGTATCTCTTTAATCATAACAAAACCTCAAGTCATACCGAGAATTTCTGCTGCGTTTTGACCTAGGATTCTCTCTTTTTCCTCATCTGTCAGATAATCACAAGATTTTATAACATTCACCTCATATTTCATGTCGCTTCCCCAAACAACGGGGTAGTCAGATCCAAAAAGTAACCGTTCCAAACCAACAGCCTCTTTTATCCTCTTTAAAGTTTTTTCTGAATAGATTATGTTTGAAACGGCGGCTGTGTCAAAATACACGTTGTCAAACTTTCTGCCCAGTTCTAAGGCTTCATCAAGCCATATTCCAGGTTTCCATGCACTGTAGCTTCCTGTATGGGCCAAAACTATTGTAGGGCTATATGTTTCCAAAACCTTGGCCAAATATTTTGGATTCGCATCTTCGGAGAGCGAGGGGTTCTCCCAAGGCCCTGGATCACAGCCCGTGTGGTAGAGTAAGATTTTCCTATTTTTTTCGCAGTATTCACAAATCCTCTCGAAATTCTTATTTTCAGAGGGGTTAAACATTTGGAGGGTTGGAAGCATTTTAATTCCTTTCAGCCCAAGGTCGCTGACTTCCTTAAGCTTTGCCTCAACATAATCCTCGTCTTTGTTGGGATTTACAGAGCCAAAGCCGATAAACTTGTCCGGATACTTTTTCACTAAATCGGCTATTTCTTGATTTGAACTCTTTAAATTCGGATAGTAGATGATAAGGTCTTGAAAAAACTTTTTGATTTGATCTTCAATGGATAATGCCTGGAAGCCCCAAAAGTCAATTGACGACTCTAAGTGGCGAGCCCTTAGCCTGCTTCTGATTTCCGGCTTCTCAACATCCATTGGGTCTGCGTCTACGGCTAGTAAAACTGCATAGTCGACACCGGCCCTTGCCATTTCATCTAGTATTCTATTTTCTTTATAGAATGGATGGACATGAATATCGATAATCATTTAGCGCCATTTAAATCACAAGCTTTAGAAAATAAAAGTGTTATGGCTTTTAATAACTTTAATTTAATAACTCTAATAAGCGTCGCGCAGGTTATAACTAGCATGTTACATGGATTATTGCTCCAACCTTTTTCCCGTGACTTGCGAACTCATTAAACTTCTTGACAGCCTCCAAGGATGGAAGCACTATTGTTTCTACTTTTAATTCGTCTAGGAGGCGTTGCGCCTCGCCAGATATTGTTGCAACACCGTTTGTACCAGTCCCGACAATTAAAAAATCCATTTTATCTTTGCATAGTTCTTCAAACTCTTCCCGCTTAAAGGAGTGGCTTCCAAACATCAGAAACCCACCTTTTCGCCTTTTAACTTCACCGCTGGGAAATATGACAACGTCATGCCTGTGCTTTTTCCCATCAACAATTATCCAGCCGAAACCCATCCCATCAACCTTAACCATTTTGCACACCTTTAGGGATTAAATGCACAGTTGTATCTATATGAATGGTGTTGCATAAATTTTTATTCTTAATGGAGATAACTGAATTGCATCAGGAGGGATTGAAGTTGAAGGTTGAAGATGTTAAGGTAATTGGAATCGTTGGCGCCGGAATCATGGGCCGCGGAATTGCCCAAACATGCGCACAGGCAGGCTACACAGTCCACCTTATAGACGTTAACGAAGAGTTGTTGGAAAAAGCTTTAAAGCTCATAAAAGATGGGCCCTTCGGGCTTGCAACATTAGTTGAAAAAGGCAAATTAAGAGGGGAGCAAGTCGAAGAAATCATGAGAAGAATTGAAACGACAACGGACTATAACATATTTTGCAAAGATGTTGACATCATTATTGAAGCTGTGCCAGAGGATGTGGAACTGAAAAGGAAGGTTTTTAAAATTCTTGATGAGAAGTGTCCAGAAAAAACTATTTTTACGTCCAACACTTCAAGCATAATGATTACAGAACTTGCAACAGCTGTAAAGCGGAAAGAAAAGTTTGCCGGAATGCACTGGTTTAATCCTGCGCCCGTAATGCCCCTAATTGAGGTTGTTAGGGGTTCGCTCACTTCGGAGGAAACACTAAAGCTTGTTATAGACTTATCAAGGAGGCTTGGGAAAACCCCAATCGAAGTGAGGGATGGACCTGGCTTCTACACAACACGCTTCATAGTTGCATATCTCTTTGAGGCCATTAGAATTTTTGAGGAGGGAATAGCGGACATTCAAAGCATTGACGAGATGACAAAGCTGGCTTTTAGACATCCCATGGGACCCTTTGAACTAATGGATCTCATAGGTTTAGATACAGCGCTTCACATCGGCGAGTACATTTACGGCTTGACCGGGGAACCGCATTACAAGCCGCCCTTAACATTGAGAAGGCTTGTGCTCAGCGGTTACCTTGGAGACCCTAGATATAAGGTTGGAAGCGTTGGAGGATGGCGAACATATTATGGGGCGGACAACGGCGAAGTATGAAAGAATACTTGTTGAAACAGATGAAAAAGACGGAAGGCTTCTTTGGATAAAACTGAACTACCCGGAAAAACTGAACGTTTTACACTTAAAAATGCTAAAGGAACTTTACGAGGCCCTTACAGAGGCGGACAAGGACGATGATATTCAAGCGATCTTGATTACAGGTGTAGGCAAAGCCTTCTCAGCAGGAGCTGACGTGAAAGAGTTGATGAAGGGCGATTTTGAAAAAAGTCTGCGATGGTTAAAAGCCTATTGGAGAATTATTGAAATAATAAGGGAAACAGGAAAGCCTGTAATAGCTGCTATCAACGGCGCCTGTGTAGCCGGAGGACATGAAATTGTGATGGCATGCGATTTAGTTGTCGCAGGCAAAACTGCCAAGCTGGGACAGCCAGAAATAATAGTCGGCTCAACGGCTATGGGCCTCGGCGTCCAACTTTTACCTTTAATAATTGGCGAAAAAAGAGCTAGAGAATTGCTGTTTACCGGGAGGCTTTTAACTGCAGAGGAGGCTTATAGCTTTGGGCTTGTAAACAAGGTTGTTGACGATGAAAAAGTTCACGAAGAGGCGAGAAAGCTGGCAATCCACATAATCGAAAATGCCAGTCCACAAGCCTTTAGAGTAATGAAGTCGGGGTTAAAGTTCTGGACAGATTTGGCGATGCTGAACATGATGATTACTAGGGATATCACGTCATTTGTGTGGGCCTCTAGAGAATTTAGGGAGAGATGTAAAGACTTTCTTGAAAAGAGAAAGATGAAACCTGGAAAATTCATTGGAACGCTTCCGTAACTGCCTTGCCACTATAAACTTTATTGCGAAGTTTCCACGTAAGTATAATGGGCATTTTAAATGAGAGTCGAGCTTGTTTTTGGCGATGAATGGGTTAATGTTTCGTTACCAGATACTACACGTGTAATAAAGCCTATTTCAAGTGTTCCTTTGGAACCTGTTAAAGATTTGAGGTTAGCCATAAATGAAGCTTTAAGCAGTCCTCTTGACGCAGAGCCTTTAAGGGAATTTGTTAAACCGCATTGGAAAATATTGATAGCTTTTGATGATCCAACAGTTCCATGTTATGCCCCAGTTTGGGAGAATGCCATCTCAACAATTTTAAAAGAGTTAAAGAAAATCGGCGTTAGCAAAAACCAAATTACGTTGTTATGTGCTAATGCTTTGCACCGAAAGTTCCGCCTTTCTGAACTTGAAACTATACTTGGAACTCTAATCGTCGAGGAGTTCAAAGATAGAATTTTATGCCATGATGCTGAAGATCCTGAGGGTGTTGTTCACCTTGGGAAGACACCTTCTGGTTATGATGTTGAAATTAATCGTCAAGTTGTGGATTCTGATCTTACAATATATGTTAACACGCTATCCACGGGGTTTAACGGCGGCTGGAAGTCTATATGCGTGGGACTCTCAACATGGCGTTCTATTCGCTGGCACCACACTCCGGAAACTATGACCATGTCACTTTTTAAAAATCCGATGCATGAAATTTTGAATGAAATGGGTGCTTTAGTAGAGTCTATGCTTGGAGCAGAGAGGATTTTCAAAGTGGAAACTTTGCTGGCAAACCCTTTCGAAGTTGCCCGTATATGGGCTGGGTCTGTAACCTCAACGAGGGAGGAGGTGTTAAAAACTTTGAGGTCGCGGGTGCCCCCGCGGAGAGATCTCCTTCCGGAAAAGGCAGATATTGTCTGCTATGGCATTCCAAATTGGAGCCCTTACGCAGCTTTTGGTTCAATGACACCAATTTTAACTCTTATATCAACAGGCTTGGGCTATTTGGGCGGCGTTATCGAAGCTTTTGGAAAACCCGGATGCAGCGTGATTATTGCTACGCCATGTCCCGATCAGTGGGACGACGTCCATCACCCAGCCCATCGTGAGATATGGAACAATGTTCTTACAAGCTCGCTAAACCCCAATGAAATTATGCAGAAATATGCCGAACAATTTGCCACAAGAAAGGATTATATCGCCAAGTACCGCTTCGGCTACGCTTTTCATCCAGTTCATGGCATACTTGCTTTACACCCTCTTAAACGTCTTCGACATGTTGGCCAGGTTTTCATAGCTGGAGCGCAAGATCCACGGCTTGTTGAGCATCTGGGCTTTTGTTGGACAAGAACCGTTGAAGAAGCTGTTGAAAAAGCCAAATTAATTCATGGGAGGGACGCCGCCATTGTTTGCGTACAATATCCCATGATGTTTAACAGGCAGTGAATGGCGCACTTGAGTTTATTGCTTTTCAATAGAGGCCCATTTTGGCAGCCTTTTTTCCATAAAGGCTCTATGTCCCTCCCTACCTTCCTCTGTTTGTACAATATTGATTAACTCTTCTACAGCCTTTTTCAGTTTTTCCTGGTCGAAGTTAAGGCTTGTCAACCTTTTGATAGCCTTAATTGACGATGGAGCTGCCCTCATGGTGGCCTTTGCCATTTTTTCCGCCGTCGACAATAATTCTTCATGAGGAACAACTTCATTTACAAGTCCTATGCGCTTCGCCTCTTCAGCCGTTATGGGCTCACCAGTCAGCATCATCCAGCTTGCGTTAAGCCTTCCTACGACAAATGCGCCTATTACAGCTGCCACTGGTGGAATAGCCCCGATGAGAGCTTCAGGAACGGCAAATGTAGCATTTTTAGAGGCAACAACTAAATCGCAGAGCATGGCGATTTCACACCCCCCTCCATAAGCAAGACCATTAACAGCTGCTATAACTGGTTTAGACATTGAAACTAATTTTGCTATGGTAGGCGCCGCAAAATTCAAGAAAAAGGTTTGAAATTCTTCAGAAGTTTTAAGGTTAAAAACCTCTTTTATGTCGTCTCCAGCACAAAAAGCCCTTCCAGCTCCTGTGATTACAACAGTTCTTATATTTCCACTATTCTCAGCACGATTCAGATTCTCGTAAAGTTCCCGCCAAAGCTTTCTATTTAAGGCGTTCAACACTTCCGGACGGTTTAACGTAATCCAAGCAATAGAATCCTTCTCCTCATATAGTGTACACTCAAGACCTGACAAAACATTCTCCTCCAAGTCATATACGCACCATTAATGCTGTATCGTATTCTGCAACAACTTCGTCTCGTTGGTTCTTCACAAAGTTTCTAAATTTTAATATTCCCGCACCAGGCCTACTTTTGCTGGGCCTTGCCTCAATAACCTCTGACTCAACCCTTATGGTGTCGCCTATAAAAACAGGGGCTGTAAACCTCACGTTGTCCATTCCAAGAAATGCCAGCACCTCCGATTGTAGTCTCTGTGACGCTCGCAACGCTAAACCAGAAGCCACGCTTAAGGTCAACATTCCATGGGCTATTCTTTGGCCAAAATGGCTATTCTTCATGTATTCAGCGTTTGTATGAAGTTCAGTCCAATCCCCCGAAATTCCAGCAAACATAACTATGTCAGCTTCCGTGATTGTTCTACCTGGCGAAATAACCCTTTCGCCTATCCTAAAGCTTTTAAGGCAACTTTCGTTCTCGCTCATGTTTAGTATACTCCTACATAACAAAATGAATCGTTGTCACCATATAGATTTTTGCATAAAAATGAATGGACAAGCTAACTTTATTAAACAACCGTATTCTTTAATTAAAAGTTGTCTTTATTAAATAGCTACATTATTGGCGTTAGCCTAACCCGACATCCTCGAGTTGCATCATGTTCCACAACATAAATGGGGGTTTTAGGTTTTTTCCCATAAAATATAATTGCTCCATCTTTTTCCTCAAGCTTAAAGTGCATATTGAGTATATCAGCTAAAATCCTAATCATTTTATCAGAGCTGGGGGTAGCAACATATAGCATCAAGTCCTTTCCATATTTATTTGCAACAACAGATCTCCCAACAGCGGAGAAGGCCATTGGACCGGTTCCCCAGACCAAAAAAGTAAGGTTATCGACGTTCAAAACATGTAGCACGTTTTTCCCTAGGGTATTTGCCAGCCCCATTGATTTTTCAAGATAAAGATTAAGATTTTGTATAGGGTCTAACCTTTCAATTAGAGGGTCTTTCCATATTACGATATAGGGTTTATCTTCCCTAACTAAGGGATTTGGAAAGACAAGAATTTTCATTTGCTGATTAAACTTGTTTTCATCAGATACGAATGACATTAATTTTTCTTTAATCTCCTCGGGGCCGCGTCCGATTGGAGGGACAATGATGAAGCCTCTATCTCTTAAAAGGAAATTTGCAATTGTAGGAAGAATAATGGCGTCTAAAGCTTCATGTGGCACATTTTCCCCCAACTCATATAGTACTGATGAACCCCTTGGATATCCATTTCCGCCGAAAATTTCATCAAGCTCCGGTATACCGCTTGGATAATGAGTTTTTGTCCCTCTTTGAGCTTCAAACTTTGGACAATTTTCTATCTCTTCGTTTTTGGTATTAAATGGAGTAAATACATGAAAACCTTTCGAGAGAGTGAAGAGGAATTTTTGTTGTTTAAGTCTTGTCCCACGCAATTTCTGTATCTCAATTTCTCTCAAGAGCATGTCATTATAGAAGCTTTTCTTTAACAATATGACTCCATCAGCGACAAATTCTTCAACGCTTACCCCTAATTTTTCACTTCCCGAAGGAACCTCTACGATCAGGAGGGTTGTGCAACCCATTTGTCTGACAAGTTTGGTAAAAATGTTGTGAAGTATACTCCTCGCCTCAATAGGTTCCTTACAGGCTTGAGCCATAGCACTAAATGAATCAATGACGAGTCTCTTAGCGTTTAATAACGTTATTTCTTGAATAATCATTTCGAGGACCGTTGGTAAGCCTTTTTCCACAACGGTTGTGAAATCTAAAATTTTTACATCCTCAAATTTTTCATCGGTACTAAATCCTAAAAATTTGGACATGTTGTTAATAATGGTTTCTTTGCTTTCGGCAAATGAAACATACACGCCCTTTTCTCCGCAGTTCTTTGTTCCATGATAAAGGAACTGCATACCGAAAATTGTTTTACCAGTTCCAGGGTTTCCAGCCAAAAGTATAAGGCTTCCTCTTGGAAAGCCCCCTTCAATAATTTCGTCTAGATCCTCTATGCCTGTTGGAACACGCTCTTCCATCAGAGTTCCATTTGAATTATTTTTGAGTGGCTAATAATGTTATTGAATTTTCAATTCGTATTTTCAATTCACTTTTTTGTTTAACCGGCGAGAAAAGTTCTATCTCATAATAGGTTGAGGATGAATTTTAATAGAAAACGTAAAAATTTTGCTGTTGTCTGCAAGGATATTAGCGTGGTTTTTAGCTAACAGGGCATACTTCGAAGCGATGAAAGGACCATTGTAATAATTTTGGGAGCGCTTGGCATCGTTAGAAGAAATGGAAAAGCATTAAAACTTGGTATAACCTTCCAAAATGGACCTTTAGAGTTTGGCGACGTGATAGGATCATCTGGTTCAGCTTCATCCTCGGGGAGGTTGCGAAACAGGTGATGGAAACAAATCTCGATGAAGACCTCAAATGTGAAACTGACTCTTTTGGACTTGTTTCAGCACAGAAAAACAAAAAGAGGCTTCAAAGGCTTTCTAGAAAAGAGGTAGCCAACTTTTGAAGGACTCTAAAGTGCAAAGCTTTAATATATCAAACCTTATTAACCCCTTCTATGTTGCGCATCGGCGTTGTCGGCCCAACTTTTCCTCCTATTGAAAACATTGCTCGGGTAGCTAAAAGAGTTGAAGAGAAGGGTTACGACTCCTTATGGTTTCCAGACCACTTAATGGGGTGGTTTCCTCAAAGCATTTGGACATCTGACATCGTTGGCATCCTCGCAGTGTACAGCCCCCACACATTTTTTGAAACCACGCTTTCTATAGCGGTTGCATCCTCGTCAACCCAAAGGATCAGAATAGGAAGCGCCGTCACAGAAGCCATAAGACATCATCCTGCCATGCTGGCGCAGAGCTACGCAACCCTTGAACACATAACAAACAGCAGAGTTATTTTAGGAATTGGAGCTGGAGAGCTCGAAAACGTTGAGCCATATGGTTTAAAATATGAAAAAGTTGTAAGTAGACTTGAAGAGGCATTAAAAGTTATAAAGCTTTTATGGAGTGCAAAAAGGGATGAACTGATAAGCTTCGATGGAAAGTTCTTCAAACTGAGAGACGCCGTTTTTGAGCTACCGCCACTAAAGAGGAGGCCCCCCATTTGGATAGGTGGATCTGGAGAAAGGATGTGCAAGATCACGGCTAAATATGCGGATGGCTGGCTTCCGACCGGATTAACCTCTCAAGAATATGGCGAAAAAATGAAGGTTATAGAGGAAGAATGTAGCAAAAATGGAAGAGAGATTGATGAAATAGAAAAAGGCATATTCCTAAACCTCATAGTTGACGAGAAAAGGGAGGAGTGTTTAAGGCTTATGATGGAGTCTCCCCTAATAAAGGCTGGAGCGCTGTTGGCTCCATCCTCGCTTTATGAAAAGCTCGGCTATGAACACCCTCTTGGAAGAAACTTCTATCCGCTAACGGATTATGTCCCAGCTAGGTACAGTAGAAGAGAGGCTTTGGAGGCTATAGAAAAGGTGCCTTTTGAGGTAGTTCAAGAAAGCTTTGTCTGGGGAAACGTTGAAGACGTCATTGACACGTTAGACAAATACAGAAAACACGGTGCGCAGACGGCTGTCTTTTGGAACTTCACATTCCTCGGCGACGCCACCAAGTTGAAAAGCTCGTACTCGTGCCTTGACAAAATCGTAAATTATTTCATGGAGCAAAACTAGGTGAAGGGGTTGTTTATGGATTTAAAACTAATTTTCATCCACGGCGCCGGCGGGAATCATAGGATATGGGAAAACCAAACAAAGTATTTTAGTAACGCCATAGCCATAGACTTGCCAGGGCATCCCGTTGGAAAGGGAAGAACAACAATTGACGATTACGTGGAGTATGTAAAGAAATTCTGCGATAAAAAGAATTTGAGAAATATAGTCATGATAGGCCATTCTATGGGCGGCGCCATTACACAAAAATTCGCATTAACATATCCAGAATATTTAAAAGCCATTGTTTTAGTATGCACAGGGGCTAAGTTGAAAGTTGCACCAATAATATTTGAGGAAATTAAAAGGAACTATGAAAACTTTATGGAGTTAATGAAAAACTACGCCTTCTCAGCGAAAACACCTGTTGAAATAAAGGATAAAGCTGTGGAAATCATGAAGCTGGTGAACCCTGAGGTGCTCTATGGTGATTTTGAGGCCTGCGACAAATTTGATGTTATGGGATATTTAAACAGGATAAATTTGCCAACGCTCATAATTTGCGGGAGGGAGGACCTGCTGACCCCCGTGAAGTTTTCAGAATATCTGAGAGATAATATTCCTAATGCAAAGCTTAGGGTTCTGGAAGACGCTGGACACATGGTGATGTTAGAAAAACCAGGAGAATTCAACAAAATTTTGGAGGACTTTCTTAAGGGTTTAAGGTAACAGCTTAAAAAGGGTGATTTTATTGGTATTTGTAGAAGCCCTTGCCGGTTTTTACCCCTAACTCGTTTTTCCTCACCATATCTTCAAGCGATGGGCTTGGCCTGTAAAAGTCGCCATACTGCCCATATTTAACCGATATCTCTTTTAATTTTGACAAGATCGTGTCTATTCCAATGGTGTCTGCAAGCTCAAGAGGTCCTATTGGCAGGTTGAAGCCGAGCTTTAAAGCCTTGTCTATATCCTCTGGAGCTGCAATGTTATTTCTTATGAGTTCGGCAGCCACGTTTATGGATATGTATGTTGACGTCATCGGGTCAAATTTTTCAGCTTTTTCTGGTGGGATTTGGGGCATTATCCATTTCCCCTTTTCTGGATAGGTGTAGAATCCTTTTCCGGTTTTTACTCCCAGCTCGCCCCTTTCAACCTTCTCCTTTATTAAGGGGGAGACTTTGAAGTTTGGCTCCCTTTCCTCCATGAACTTTAGAACGCTATAGCTTATGTCTAAGCCTGTGAAGTCTGAAAGGGCAAATATTCCCATGGCATTCCAGCCTTGTAAATGGCAGCGGCATCAACCTCCTCTACGGTGTATTCGCCGTTATAGACCATCCACATGATAAGGTTCTGGCCTGGAGCTGTCACTCTGTTAGCTATAAACCCGGCACATCCTTTTTAGAAAGCACTGGTTCTTTCCCAAACTTCTTTGCAAGCTCAATCGTCGTTTTACATGTTTCTTCACCTGTTTTTTCTCCCATGACGACCTCTACAAGGCGCATGAGTTGGGGCGGATTGAAAAAGTGCATGCCCCCACCACTTTATCGGGGCGTTTTGTTGCAGCGGCAATTTCAGTGATGGGAAGGGCGCTTGTGTTTGTGGCTAAAATCGTGTGGGATGGTGCATGGGCGTCCATCTCTTTAAAAACTTGCTGTTTAAGGCTTAGGTTTTCCGGTATTGCCTCAATCACGAAGTCAGCCTCTTTTACAGCCTCTTCAAGCGAGAGTGTTGTTTTAATTCTCTTCAGCGTTTCTTCCGCTTCTTCTGGCCGTAATTTACCTTTTTCAACGAACTTGTTTATACTCCATTGAATGTTTTTCATTCCTCTTTCAAGAAATTCTTCGCTGACGTCCCTCATTACAACTTCGAATTTGGACATTGCTGCAACCTGTGCAATTCCATGGCCCATGGTGCCTGCGCCTATAACCGCAATCTTTCCTATTTCCATCCCAATCCACCGCTCTTTTGGAATAGTTTAAAGCCTTATCAATTATAAATTTAGTGTGAGGCAAAATGCGAATGTTTTATTTACTTTTACGGGCATAGATGGCGGTTGTGATGGATATGAGGAGTCCAGAAGAGTATGTTAATAAGCTTCGTAAAATGAGGAAGAACGTGTATATTGACGGTAAGCTTGTTGAACGCGACGACCCTGAGCTCATTCCGTCCATTAAGGTTTTGTCGAAAACCTTTGAGTTGCCAGATGACCCAAACTTTAAGGATTTGATAACTGCCACTTCTCATTTAAGTGGAGAAACCATTAATCGTTTTACGCATATCAATGTTAGTGCGGATGACCTGCTGAAGAAGCAGAAAATGATTAGGAAGACTTGCCATTTAACTGGAGGCTGTATTCAGCGGTGTATGGGTTGCGACGCCATAAACGCGCTTAACTTCGTCACATACGAGTTGGATAAGGCTTACGGCACAGAATACCATAAAAGGTTTGTCAAGTATTTGGAATATTTCCAGAAAAATGATTTGACAGCTGCTGCTGCGCAGACGGACGTTAAGGGAGATAGAAGTTTAAGGCCTGGGGAGCAGAAGGATCCGGATTTATACGTTCGTATCGTGGAAAGGCGCAGCGACGGAATAATTGTCAGAGGCGCCAAAAATCATATTACGATGGCGGCTGTTGCCGATGAGATTATCTGTTTGCCAACAAGGGCTATGAGGGAGAAGGATGCTGATTACGCTGTTGCCTTTGCCATACCTGCGGATGCTGAAGGGATTAAGCTTATAACTCATGTGGCTAACCCTAGGCCTAGGAAGATTTTTAAGGCCCCGGCCGCCGAGTTCGGGTTCGCAGACTCCTTCGTGATTTTTGAGGATGTCTTCGTTCCTTGGGAGAGGGTTTTCATGTGCGGAGAGTGGCCCTTCGCTGTTTTATTAGCTCATGGTTTCGCCCTTTACCATAGGCATAGCTATACTGGATGTAAGCCCGCCATGACAGACATTGTGACTGGCGCCTCTGCCCTCGTAGCCGAATATCAAGGTATAGCGGATAAACCTCATGTCAGGTCAAAGCTTGCTGAGCTGGCAAGTGTGGCTGAGCTTGTCTATGCTGCTGGAATAGCCTCTGCGGTTGAGGGACAAAAGCATGATTCTGGAAGCTTTATTCCAAACACTGTTTACGCGAATGTGGGTAGGCGACACGCTGGATTGAACGTTTACCATGAATACGAGATTTTGACGGATTTGACTGGAGGTTTGCCTGCAACACTACCCTTTGAAGGCGACTTTGCTAACCCAGAAACTAAGCATCTATTGGAGAAATATATTATGCGGAAAGCCGATGTACCAGCGGAGAAAATTCATTTATGCTTTAGGTTCTTATCTGACATTTTATGCTCCTCTGTTAGCGGCGTGGCTGCTGTTGCGGGTGTTCACGGCGGCGGCTCACCAATAATGGAAGAAATAGCTATAACAGCTACCTACGATTTTGAGGAGAGGAAGCGCATAGCAAAGTACTTGGCCGGAATTCCAGGGTGAATTTTCATTATAAATCTAGGTTTAACTGCAGTTATGTTTAGCACTAGAACAATATTCAATAAAGCTTAAATATGTTTTTATACGTTAAATCTTTCGGAGGAAGGAGTAATGAAAAGGAAAATAGCTTTGATCATTGTTCCTTTGCTTCTATTGTCAACAGTTGCTATGGCTGGGAGAACTTTCGCTCAACCGACGATAAAAATTGGGATTATAGGTCCTCAAGGATTGCCCCACTGGAGCCCAGGCATGTGGGAAGCAGCCCAGATGGCTGTGGAGGAAATCAATGCTGCTGGTGGCGTAAATTTGGGTGGCACAACATACTACTTCGCGGTAGAGCCTGGAAATGAGCATGCCGTTCCCGAACCAGATCCCTCTGCCGCGGTCAGTGAAATAACGCGTTTGATTTCTGAAGAACAGTGCAAGTTTATTATTGGCGGTTTTAGGACAGAGGTTACGGGTCCAATGATTGAAGTTGCAGCTGGCTGGGGTGTCCCATTCTTCATATGTGGAGCATCCACCAACGAGCTAATAACTGAAACAGTTTGGAAGAACTATGACCTTTATAAGTACATATTCAGGATTACACCAGTGAACTCTAGCCAGCTTCTGTATACCACGACCCTTTACCTAAAACAATACTTGATTCCTGAAATTTTGCTTCCAGCATTCGGGGTTGATCTAGATGGAAACCCGGCAACACCCAAACAGGTAAGGGTTGCAGTCCTAACAGAAGACCTCACGTGGACGGAAGTGATACATTACTACTTAACAAATCCTGCAGTATACCCAGCGCTTCTAGGGCCTTATGCCAACGTGACATGCGCGCTTAGAGTGCCTGAAAACGCTGGGTTGCCCGGAGGACCACCCATTTCGGATTACATCTTGCCAGTTATAAATAGCAAAGCTCGGTTAATGATCATCGTTTTTTCAGGAAGAGCCGCTGTACCGTTGATTATGGCATGGAAAGCTTATAACGTAAAGGCTATCCCTGTAGGCATAAATGTACTAGGCCAATTAAAGTCTTACTGGTATACGGTTACCAATGAAGCTTGCCAGTATGAGGTGACGATGAAAAACACTGGGACAAGAACCCCAGTAACACCTAAAGCTGTTGAGTTCTGGGATAAATTTGAAACGAGAACAGGCGATTGGCCTCTCTACACGGCCTGGGGAGCATACGACGCTATCTACACACTTAAAGAAACCTTAGAATCTCTACCCCCAGGGTGTGTTGGCACTGTTATTGATTACTTAAACGCCGTGCCAGGGACAATGGCAGCACCAGACTGCCTAATACAAGCATTTGAAAATACATATAGATG
>JAGTQI010000039.1 GCA_018396955.1 Candidatus Bathyarchaeota archaeon
CCTAAAAGTATGGTATATAAGGTTTTGAAGAATTCTGGTGGCGGTATGCCATGTTTTTTGGCGGTGTTGAATATGGCGTTTTGTATTTTTTCAACTTCTTCTTCGGTTTTTAGGGTTTCAATTAGTTCTTTTATGGCGTTTTTCTCCTCTGGTTTTAGTGTTATAGGTGTTTCTCGGATTTCTTCGAAGTCTTTAACCCAGTTTAGAGCATACTCTATTCGCTTTTTTATGTCTTGGTCTAATTGTTGTCCCCTTTGTAGGTAGCCATAGCTTTGGAGCTTTTCTGTTATGAATTCTAATTCTTTTCCTTTTGGTGCGATTTTTGCCAAAAATGTTAGCATGTTGTATGGTACGTGTATACTTGGTTGTTTGGGTGGTTTTAGGACCCAGCAGTACTCATATAAGCCTTTAAGCTTTGCCATTTCCTTTTTGTCTGGAATCGTCTTTTTTCCAAAGTATATGTCTTCTAAATAGTCCAGTTCGTTCATGTATGATGGTATGTCCCTCACGTCTAGGGTGCGGGTTCCAACAAACCTTTTCAGCATGAGGAGCATGAGCGATTGGGGTGAACCATACCTGAACCAAACTTGTGGCGTGAAAACGTTACCTGTTGACTTTGAAATTTTTCTTCCGCTTTTGTCGAGGAACATTTCGTACTTGGCGTGGGCTGGCGGTTCGCAGCCTAGCACTTCACGGCATATTCTGTCATTTACGCGGACTGAGTCGGCAATATCTTTGCCATAAGCCTCAAATCTTATGTCTAGGGCTTTCCATCTCGCAGCAAATTCGCCCTTCCAGCTTAGTTTTCCCTCACCTCTTGTGATGTTGGCTTCGCCCTTGTATCCGCAGCCTTCAATCCATCTTCCCTTAATCTCCATACCATCACAGACGTAAAGAACTTTATCCTCCTTTGGGAGGTATTCCAGCGCTTTTGTCGTGTATATTCTCCCACAGTTTCCGCAAACTGCGAAGTATGGTAAGACCTCCATGTATCTTTCTTGTCCCACCTCTACCTTAACTATTTCCCCGACTTTCTTCGCATTTAAAAGTAAGGTTCGAATCTCATTGTTTAGTAAGCCATCTTTGTAGGCGTCTTTAGCCGATATGTAATGGTATTCTATGTTGCAGTTGTCTAAGGCTTCAAGTAATAGGTGGCTCATGTGTCTGCCGTAACTGTCATGGCATTTAAACGGGTCTGGAATGTCTGTGACAGGGAATCCCAAATATTTTTCTAAAGTTTTTGGTAGCCCTGCCGGGACTTTGCGTAGGCCGTCTTTGTCGTCGCAGAAGGCTATTAGCTCTGAGCGGTAGCCTTGTTCTCTCAGGGCTAGTGTGACAGCGTAGGCGCGGGCGGCGTCGCCCAAACTTCCAATATGGGGAAAACCGGAAGCGCCCAAACCCATCTCAGTTCTTATAATGTCTAGGCTTCTGCCAAGCTTTCGCTCTCTTTCAATTATTTTTAGAGCCATTTTGTCGTACCATGTTCCCCGACCAATAATTTCGCCGCCCATGGTGTTTTCGAACCTCTACTGATAATATTCATTTGTCGTATGTGGATAAAAAATGTTTAGAGTGAGGCGTTAGGCTTAAGCCTAACGCCTTAAAATATTCTGAATTTGGCTGTTGGTATGTCCCCTTTTATAATGGTTCCTGTTGTTCCGTCTAGCCACAAATTATAGATTTCGCCCTTATACTCGTATTTTATGAACCATATTGGCGCGTGGAGGTAAACCGTTTGCCCGATTTTTATCTCGTTCTTCATTTCAATGATTTTGTCGACGTCTTGCTGTGCTAAGAAATGATGGTGTTCCACAATCTGCTGTTTTGCAATTTCAACAGCCTCATCTCTGTCAATTTCGCTGTTTAATACTTTGGCGAAACCCTCAATTTTCCTAAAATCATATGGAACCTTGCCCTCCAATGGAACGTCATATTCTCTTGTTGGGAATTTTGTGGCCTTCCTTGCAAGGACAAGCCAGTCATACTTTTTGGCAATTTCCCCCTCTTTCACTAGTGGCGGACTTACTCTTTCAAAAATTCCTTTGTAGGTGCTTTCCGCTTCCACTGATATGATCCAGAAGGGGAGATACATTAGCGCCTTCTCGGTTATTTTTGACTTTTTAGCTAAATCTGCTGGTTTAAGGAATCCGGAGCTCATCCAGCCTTTGACAGGTTCTTCTATTTGCTCCAAATTATATTTGTTCAGCAACATTGAATGCTCAAAAGTGAAGGCTTTTCCGGTTTCAATTACCACCGTATAGCCACAGTATTTGCATGTTGCTATAATTTCGCCAGGCTCAAAAGAGATTGGTGCACCACAATATGAGCAACTTAACTCTTTAACTATTGACATTTCCCTTAACCTTCTGTTTTTCACGCTTTAGAATTTCTCTTGCAACCATAACTCCGGACGCTGAAGCCTGTATTAGTCCTCTAGTTACTCCGGCGCCGTCGCCTATTGTAAATAGGTTTCGTATTTTTGTTTCAAGGGCGCTGCTCAATTCCAGCCTAGAAGAGTAAAATTTCACTTCAACACCATATAATAACGTGTCTCGCGAGTGAATCCCGGGGGCTATCTTGTCAAGGGCTTCCAGCATCTCCCTTATATCCGCAAGATAACGGTATGGTAAAACGAAGCTTAAGTCGCCGGGCGTGGCGTTCTTTAATGTTGGTGTTATAACGCTTCTTGCGATTCTTTCCGGCGTTGAGCGTCTTCCCGCTTCCAAGTCGCCTAACCGCTGTATGAGGATGCCTCCGCTTAGGAGATTTGATAGTCTCGCCAAATATTTTCCATAGGCTATTGGTTCTTTGAAGGGTTCTGTGAATGATGTACTGACGAGGATTGCGAAGTTTGTGTTTTCTGTTTTCCGTTCGGCATAGCTTTGCCCGTTCACGGTTAAAACTCCGTTGTAAGATTCTGTTATAACCTCGCCATAAGGCGCCACACAGAAGGTTCTAACTTGGTCGTCGAAAAACTTCGAATAGTAAACAAATTTTGGTTCATAGAGAATGTTTGTTAGCTCCTCCATTACCGCTGCTAAAACTTCCACTCTAACGCCGACGTCCACAGGGTTGTTAAGTGTTTTTAAGCCTAATGCTTGGGCTTCTGTCTGAAGCCACTCCGCTCCACCTCTTCCCGGCGCTACAATAACGTATTTGCCGATGAACCTTTCTCCATCAACGGTTTCAACGCCTTCAACAGCGGCATTTTTAACTATAAGCCCTTTAACATCCTTTCCCATTCTAATGTCAACTTTTCCGTTAAGTTCTTGGCGCATTTTCCGCAGTGTTTGGGCGCAGCGTTCAGTTCCCATGTGCCTAATCTTCTGGTGGATAAGTTTTAATCCAGCCAGTGATGCCTTTCTTTCAATTTCCTCAACCTTCTCCACGTCTTCGCCATAAATGCGGTTTGGGGCGCCAAATTTGATGTAAACGCTGTCTACATAATTTATCAGCTCGCTCAACTCTTTCTCTGAAACATACTGGTTTAGCCAGCCACCAACCTCTGTTGATATGGTTAGTTTGCCATCGCTGAAGGCTCCGGCTCCACCCCATCCACATAGAAGCCCGCATGGATCACAGTTTACACATCCGAAACCCCTGCTAGCTGGACATTTTCTCCGCTCTAAATCTGGACCTTTATCAAGCATTAATATGTTGAGATCTGCTTTGCCAACCATTTCAAGGGCTGAAAATATTCCGGCTGGACCGGCGCCGACAATTACTACATCGTATTTCAAAGCCTTATACCTCTTTGAAGCCCAAAACTAGATGTGACAACAAGCATATATTTTTAGCGAATCCCAAAACTACGATAGTGGTGTAGGATTAATCAAGGTATCATTGGGATTTGTTGTGGTGGGGAACAAGGCAAAGAAATTTCACTGTCTTGTTTCCGTCGTTCCTAAACTGGTGCTTTTCGTTGGGCGGAACAAAAATTACATCGCCCGGCTTAAATCTTCTTTCTCCATCAGCACCGACAACAACGCCTTCGCCCTCTAAAATGAAGACTTCATGTTCCCATGGATGATTGTGTAATGGGCTGTGTCCTCCCGTCTCCATTTCAAACAGCCGCATTGCAAAATTTGGAGCACCAATTTCCCTCGTGATAAGCCATCTAACCTTCAACTTTGAGGTCCTTCTTCTCGGGCTTCCTCTGCTTTAACCTCACTATAATGGAAAATCCTCATAAAGAATTACCTCAATAAATGTTGCATTTTTAATATCAAATTTCTAATCTTTTATGGCTTCAAGTATACTCATCACATTCCAAAGCTTTACACGAGTGTAAGGCGGCATGTTCGGATCCTGCAAAATCTCGTCCAGTATGGATATGGCGTTCGAAGCCCTAACAGCAGGTGTAAACTCCGTTGTCTGCAAAGCGTCCATCGAGTCCTTAGCCGCCCTCCTAATATTACGCGGGGTTGTTGTGTCTTCTGAAACTTCTGCGAGCACAGCCATTGCTTGTTTAATCCTCTCCTCATATTCCTCAAGCTTCTTCTTCCTAACCATGCTCGTCACCACACCAATTTCAGATAATCAAGTTATATAGGCTTTTATGCCTATCTATTCTCGAGGCTTGGGAGGATGGCGCGAAACAGTAGGGAGACAGATGCGAAAGCGGCTGAAGAGCAGTATATTAAGCGTATGGCTGATTTTCTCCGTCAAGGTCAAACCTTAACCGAGCTGGCTTGCCCAGTTTGTGCTTCCCCGCTGTTTAGGCTTAAGAGCGGAGAGTTATGGTGCGCGCGGTGCGAGAAAAAAGTGATTGTTGTTAAGGAAGAGACGGAACTAGCAAAAGTAACGAGCGCCTTAAGCCTTGAAACTCTTGAGGCTACTTTGCTGGCGAAAATACAGGAAATTCAAGAGAAGATGTTGCATGAAACAGATGTTGAAGAGCTTCAGAAACTTGGTTCAGCGCTTTCTGGGCTGCTGGAAAATTTAGAAAGGGTGAGGAAAGCTAAAAGAATTTAGCCTTTTAGGCGAGGTTAGAGGATGCTTGGTTTTTACGAAAATTTTCCAATAAACGTGCAGAAGGTTATGCGCTTCACAACAACTGTTTCTAATAAAACACTTCAAAGGGCTTTGGTTCAGTGTCTGGAAAAACTTAACAGCCAAAACCTGCGCCTGCAAGAAGTCACAAGCCCTTCCGCGTATGATTGCACCATAGCCTTCGAGTTTGGAATAGCCGACGGCGACACATTCAACTATCTAAACTTGGAGGAAACACAGAAAGTTTTAGGAGAAATCCGTCAGGTTCCCCTTCGGATAATGGACTTTTTCTGTGCCATACGATATTACAGAGAGCGGGATGGAAAGAAGTCTCCGCTGAAGTTTGACTATTACATGCTCCGCCTAATATTTAAAGCGGGCTCTATGGAAGCACTTATTTTTCATGAAAGGGGGCCGAGACACGTTCCACCAGAAGATCTCGTTAACTTAATCATTGAAAGGGTTAACAAATTTTATTCGCGAAAAGTTTTGAAGGCTGTCTAGCTGCCTTTCAAATAATCTAGAACAGTGGACAAAACTTCTTTGGCGACTTCCCTCTTTGATTTGTTTCCATCAACTCTGACAAGTTCGCCATTTTCAACAAATTTTAGATATACCTCTCGAACCTTACGCTGGGTTTCAAGGTTTTCCATTACAGATTTTTTTGGTTTCAGCCTCTTAATAACCGTGTCTGGTTCAACGTCTATGAAAATCGCTAAATTGGGCGGTATTGCATGCTCATTTATCCTTCTAATCCACTCTATGTTTAGCCCAGCTGCCCCTTGATAAGCCAGAGAAGAGTAAAGGTAGCGGTCAGAAATTACTATTTTTCCATTTTTTAAGGCTGGGATTATTTCGGCTTCTACGTGTTCGTAGCGGTCGGCGGCAAAAAGTAAAGCTTCAACTATGCTGGAGACACGTTTGCCGCCATGGAGGCAGTACCTCTTTATGAACCTCCCAATTTTTCCACGGCTAGGCTCAGCTGTATAAACTGCATCGTAACCGATCTTCCGCAGTTTTCTCATTAGGATTTTGGCTTGGGTTGTTTTTCCGCAGCCGTCCAAGCCTTCGACACATATAAAGAACCCCTGTCTTTCCAACGTTTTTCCTCCAGCCTAACATTAGACATTATAAGGGGAGCATGCATTAATAATTGTTAAGCCGCAATCGCTGGAGAATTGGCAATGCCGAGGAACTATTGGGGTGAGATAAAAGATCCCGTGCATGGATACGTCTACATAACGGAGATAGAGAAGGAAATAATTGACTCTTACCCGGTGCAGAGGCTCCGTAGACTGAGGCAGCTGGCCGGCGCTGAATATGTTTATCCCGGAGCTAACCACACACGTTTTGAACATTCTGTAGGCGTTATGTACTTGGCGGGTAAGGTGGCTGAAAACCCAAACATTTCCCGGTTGATAAGCGAAGAAGAAGTTGAGGCTGTGCGGATTGCCAGCTTACTTCACGATGTTGGACATGGCCCCTTTTCCCATGTTTTTGAACATCTCTTGACAAAGAAGCTTAACAAAACCCATGAGGACATAACCGCTTGGATAATCAAACACAGCGAGCTAAAAGATGTGCTTGCAGGTTTTGGATTTAAAGCTGAAGATATAGCTGAGCTTGCTGTTGGCTCCTTGTCCATGCGCGGGAAAGCCTTCCTAAACCAGATAATAAGGAGTTCCATAGATGTTGACAAGCTGGATTTTGTTGTTAGGGACACTTATCATACAGGCGCTGAGTACGGCTTCGTGGACGTTTTCCGTTTAATTCACACTTTTGATGTTTTTGATGGGAACCTAGCCGTTGACATTGGGGCGCTTTCAACCCTTGAATCCTTCATAATTGCCCGCATAGAGTCCTTTAAAAGTATATACTTCCACCGGGTTGGAAGGGCAGCCCAAATAATGCTTGCTACAGCCCTTGAGAAGGCAGATGAAGAGCTGGGTTTATCCGCCTTTAAGACTCCAGAGGAATATTTGGCGATGGACGACTACACGGTTTGGGCCATGCTCAAAAACTGCAAGAAATCCAGCCCAATTATAAGGAATCTTGAGAGGCGGAAAATGCTGAAATGCGCCTACGAGCAGACTTTCTACGTTAAGGACAAAACTGTTTCAAATATTTTCAGCGCCGAAGAATTCCGCGACCAGATTAGGAACAAAATTGCAAAAGACGCCAAACTTGACCCAGAAGCCATAATAATCGACGTGCCAACAGTGCCTTCTGTCCCATATCACCACTCCATGTTCATGGAACCCATGGAAATCCCGGTTTTTGGAAAAACCTGTGATGGAAGGAAAGAGGTTAAGAGACTTAGCGAAATATCCGGAATATTCGAAGTTCTTAAGGGCTTCATAAACATTCTAAGGGTTTACACAGACGAAAAAAATCGTGGAAAGGTGGCGGAAGCATCCTCAAAAATCCTCGGCGAAATCCCATCATCAGCCAAAATATCCTATTGAAGGGCGTCTAAAATGGCAAAGTATGTGGTTTTTCACGGACGCGGAATAGTTAAAGGATATTGCAAAGCAGAAGCGCTTGTGTCCGCCAAACCCATAAGCTTCCTTGGAGACGTCGACCCGGTGACTGGAAAGATTATTGAGAAAAGGCACGACTTGTACGGCGAATCCATAAAGGATAAGGTTTTATGCTTTCCCCACGGGCACGGCTCAACGGTCGGCAGCTACGTCCTGTACTCTTTAGCAAAGAAGGGTTTGGCGCCAAAAGCCATAATAAACTACAAAGCTGACCCAGTCATAGTTGTTGGCGCGGTTATAGCCAACATACCCATGGTAGACCAGATAGACATTGGCAAGATCAGGAGTGGCGATCTGGTTGAGGTTAACGCCAGCAAAGGAACCGTTAAAATACTAAAATCGGCGGAGGGTTGAGGGCACGTATCTAACAAAAGAGGAGGAACGCATCTTCGACGGCGAATTCGGCTGGGCAAAGCAAATTTGCATGAAAATTCTCGTCAAACTTGGAGAGATATTCGGCGCGTCTAGGCTTATACCAATCGAATCCGTTCATGTTTCTGGGGTTTCATACAAAACCCTCGGCGAGGCGCCCATTGACTTCCTAGAAGCTTTGGCAGATGCCGACGAAAAAGTTTCTGTGGAAGCCACACTTAATCCCCAAAGTTTTGACCCTGAAATCTTGGCTGAAAGGCTGCCGAAAAATCTTGTTGAAATGCAATTGAAAATTTGCGAAATTTTTGATAGACTCGGCTTCCAAAAATCTTTCACTTGCACGCCCTACTACATTAAAAGGCCTAGCAAAGGCGCCCACTTAGCATGGGCTGAATCATCAGCCGTTATTTACGCCAACTCTGTTTTAGGGGCTTGGACGAACCGTGAAGGGGGTCCAAGCGCTCTGGCAGCAGCCATTATTGGCAAAACACCGGACTGCGGAATACATAAGGCTGAAAACCGCAAGCCAAAAGTTGCCGTTGAGATTGGCGCTTCTCTGGAAAACGAGGTTGATTATGGCGCCTTGGGAATATTTCTCGGCAAAATTTTGGAGGACAAAATCCCATTAATCAAAGGTTTAAAAAATTTATCACTAGAAGACTTGAAACAGATGGGCGCTGCGCTTGCCTCTGCTGGAATGGTAAACATGTTTCATTATAGAGAAGGCGTCGAAGTGAAGGAAGAACTTGAAAAAATAACCGTGGAGCCGAAAGACATAAAAAAAACAGTGGCGGAGCTGACAACAACCTCAACACCAAAACCAGACCTTGTTTTTGTTGGCTGTCCCCACTGCTCTCTCCGCGAGATCAAAAAAATTGCAAATGCCATCGGCAACCGAAAAGTGAGAAGCGACATCGAGTTTTGGATTTGCACCTCACGCCCAATAAAGGAAAAAGCAAGAGCTTATGTAAGCAAAATTGAGGCAAGCGGCGCCAAACTACTAACAGACACGTGCGCCGTAGTCACATGGACGGACAAGCTCGGAATAAAAACAATAATGACAAACTCGGCAAAAACAGCCTATTACGCGCCAACCCTAAACAAGGCAGAAACCATTCTGGCGCCACTGAAAGAATGCTTAAAAACAGCCCTAAAAGAATAAGGTTTAAACGAAACCGCAAATATTTGCATGATGCCAAACCAGAATAGCGCTCCGGTAGTATAGCCCGGTCAAGTATTCCGGCCTTTCGAGCCGGAGACGCGGGTTCAAATCCCGCCCGGAGCACCTTTAAGCTGTCCGCTTTCGGAAAAAGCAGCCTTTTTCAGGCTGCTTTATTGCTCGGTCTTCGGGACCGTCCTGGGACCGTCCCAGATACATGGCGGGGACCGTCCTATGCACAAAGATACAATAGAAGAGCTGAAAAGGCGTGTGGATGAGCAGTGTAAGGCTTTAAACTCTTTAGCTTCAAGCCTTGAAGGCGAAAACAGGCTTGGAGAGCTGATGAAACGTGTTGAAAAGCCATGCGAAGCCTTAACTTCTTTAGCTGCTAATATGGGCGAAAGCGTAAGCTTTGTTTTAAGCTGGCCAGAAACCAAAAAACTGTTTCTACAATATGTTGAGTTTAAACGTTATGAACCAGCCAACGCGAAGACCCTAATAAGCTACTTGGACAGGTTTGTTACACAGCCCATCAAAGAGCCTTTAGATGTTATGAGGCTGTTTTCGCCCTTAACTGTCGGGCAGAGGCATCACTTAAACCGCGCCTTAAGGGCTTGGTTCAAATGCTTAGAGATCAACATGCCTGATGGGCGGTTTAAAGAGTTTCTTGACAGCTTAAGGAAGGTTATACCGAAGGATGAGGTGGGCATAGATGTTAAAGTGCCGGAGGAAGAACAGATAATTTCAGACTTAAGGAGGATAGTTTCTGAGCCCTTGCCCTTACAAGCGGAGTATAACCTGCTTTTAGATTCCGGATTGAGGCTTGTGGAGGTTGTTAGGCTTTTAAACGATTTTCCAGAAGCTGAGCATTTAGAAGGTTTTTACCGCTGCCCAGTCGGGTTTTTTAGAGGCTCCAAACAGGCATATTACTGCTACATGACAGAATACACCTATCAGCTGATCAAGAAGTTGAACGAGAAGGTTTCAGAAATTAGGCTGAAAAGAAGGCATCAACTCCACAAATATACAAGAGCAAAATACCTAAGAAAGTTCGCCAACGACACGATGACAAGCGAAAGGCTAAACATTCCGGAAAGCGTCGCAGACTTCATTCAGGGCAGGGTTCCAAAAAGCATAGGAGCCAAACACTACATGCAGCTAAAGCGTAAAGCAGACCAGTTCTACCCAAGATATGCAGAATACATAACAGAATTGAGGCGAAAGGCAGGAATATTAACAGCCTAAACCATCCCCTTCTTTTACATAAAAGTTTAAGCAGAAGACCGCAGTTTATTATCTTGAATGTTTTGACGCATCACCAGATGTATTTGTCTAATGGCCCTTTTATTTTTGGTTTGAAGTTTTGGCAGGCATTGTCCTCAGGATTTGTGTATCTGCGGTGTTGGTGGCACCAATATTTGCTTTCACTTGAGAAATAGTCTATGAAGCGGCATTCTCGACATTTATAGGCTTTAGCCATTAAACCTCTGCAGCCCTCTTTCTTTTTGTTTCTTCACGTTCCTTGATTGCACATGTTAGGCATACATATTTGTTTGGCATTTTAAGGCTTTGAAACATTTCACCACTTTTTCGATTGTCATACCGCAGCCAAGGCAAACAGTCTACATAGACACACACAATGCGATTAGTTTAAAATAATGAATTGATGCGCAAAATTGAAAGGAAGAAATTTAAAAGCTTTATCTCTTGATTTTGCACTAAACACGCAAGCTTTATAGCAAAATTAAATTCTCATTCATTATCAAAGGATGTGTTATGTTTGGAATTTATAGGTAAATATGATCTTCAGTCGCTCCAAATTTACTTCAATGGTTCTTTGGAGATTCAAGAGGAATTGATTAGATTAGGTTTCCAAGTTCCGTTAATAACTCCTATTCCAATAATATATGGGGACTATGGAGGTTACGAAATTGGTGTGCAGCCTAGAGGCGTGTTGAAACCTGCTGCTATTCATCCAAAAAGTTATGACAAAAGTATCGAAGAAATGGGATGGATTGAACTTCCTGATAGATTTCAATTGCCTCAAGAATTTGCCCAGCTGGAATTTTGGCTTGAGAAAAAGATCACTGGTTATGATCTGCATTTAGTTCCGCAATTTAAAGAGGGCGTTCCAGGTTATCATCTTGAAAAAGCCTCATACCGTGGCACGGCAAATCAGGAGAAATGGAGAAATTGGGCTATGTTATATACGAGTGCTGAAGACTTAATTCGTATGGTTGATGATGTAGCCGATAAAATTGGTTTTCCAAAGAACTTGTGTGCTTCACCAATGTATATTGCTCATGAAAAATTAGGTAAAGCCGGAGTCTGCGAAGACACTTACTTTGTAAATTTCGATGAAGAAAAAGAGGGAATTAAACAGGTTCGGTATAATTTGTGTTTAGGCTGTTTTAAGCTTGCGGTAGATTATTTTAAATCTGAGTCAGAGAAATATCAAAAGATGGGATTAAGAAAACCAGATTACCAGCGGGCAAAATTGAGAATAATTAACAGTCCCAATATACCAGTTTTTATGAAGTTAGGATTGGCGAAGGTTGAAGAAAAGAAAGCACAATTCATGATTAAGTTAGCCACCTCGTCCAGAGCTACTCCGAGGGTTATACGTGGAGTAGGAAAGGGCGGTAAACCTATTACAGTTAAAGGTAAGCCGAGAGGCGATCTCATTTTCTGTGATCATGTAAATCAAAAAAATGAAATAGTGATAGATGCGTATATATTTCTAAGAGCCGCATGCTGTGCCAGACGTCTTTTCTTTAAAATGGACGGTCCATTTAAGGATAGATATTGTGGAAGATGTTATATTACCCGATTAGAGCGTGCCAAATGGTTTCCCGATCGACATAGTAAAAATTATTAAGTGCTATTAAAGAATATTATTTGATAACTATGCCAATGGTTTACATTTCGAGTAAAACTTTACGCATAATTGAAGATATCTTAGAATATCTTCGCAAAAATAGTAACACTCCTGGGCGAATATTAAAAACAGATGTCATTCATGCTGCGCTTAAGGAATACGCAAAGAAAATTGGTTTAAAGGTGGAATAATTTGGGAACATGGCATAAAATCATTTTCGGCGATTGTAAAGATATGAGAGAGATCCCAGACGGCTCAGTGCATTTAATGGTTACTTCGCCACCATATTTTAATGCACCCTTTGATTATCCAGGATTGTTTAAGGATTATGATGAATTTTTAGATTTAATGAGGGCTGTAGCCAAGGAGCTTCGAAGGGTTTTGGCGCCCGGTCGCCTTGCTTGTTTTGTTACCCAAGATGTTAGGATTAAGGGTAAGCTTTACCCCGTTGTAGCCGACATAAACAGGATAATGATGGAGGAAGGCTTCACATACCGCGATAGAATAATTTGGAGGAAACCTGAAGGCTATATTAGGATAAGCCGCAGAAGCGGTGTCCAAATACAGCACCCATACCCCATGTATTTTTATCCAGACAACATCTTTGAGGAAATATTGATTCTTCAAAATGGGAAATATCGCTATCCAAAGATTAATCCTGACAAATTTAAACCTTCAAAGATAGATATGCGCGAATTCAATGAGGGAAAATGGTATCTTTCCGTATGGGACATAACCAACGTCTTACCTTTAAAGGGTAGGCTTGAAGAGGGTATTGCAGCTTTTCCAGAAGAAATTCCCAGAAGATTAATAAAGCTGTTTACATTTGTTGGCGAAACGGTGTTAGACCCGTTTCTCGGCTCCGGAACAACTACAAAAGTGGCAAGGCTGCTCGGTCGCAACAGTTACGGATACGAGATAGACCTTGAGTTAAAACCCATCATTTTAGAGAAGATAGGCTATTCGCCTCATCCACTTACAGATGACAGCTTTGAAATATGTGAAAGGGCAGATGCGCGCAAATTAAGGACTTTCTTACAGGGAAGGATTAAAAGGCAAAAGTCTGTGACTAAGAAAAATTCTTAATTATCTTGGACGTAGTCCTAATCTTTTTTCAAGCCATTCGTATTGGCTTTTGAAGTTGTGGAATTCTTTTAAATCGTCTATTTTTAGTAGTGTTAGGGCTCCTGTTTCTGCGAGTTCGTGTAAAGCTCCTATGAGAAATTTTGTTTTTGCCTCGTTTAGTTGGTCTTCTGTTGAGATTAGGAATAGTTGGGATTCCCATCTGTCGTGGGCGTGTTTCAATCTTAATAGTGCGTCTCCGAGGTTTCCTTTTATGTGAACTTCAATACACATTTTGGTCCTACGCGGGGTGGTTTATGCCAGACAACGTCATATTCGTATCCTTCCATCCGCCACTTTTTCTCTGGCGTGTAGCCGATGATTTCGCCAAGTTCGTATATTTTTTGAACTATTTCCTCATGCAGATCTGGCGGGGTTGGAGTTATTGTCGGCGGCTTTGTTGGGGTTTTGAATATGTTATGGAGGAAGGTTAGAAGTTTCTCTGCTCTATCTTCGCGCACTTTTATGGAGCGGATCACGGCTTTTCCTGGTTTTGCTTCAAATCCATAGCCTGTTAATTCATTGAATTTTTGGAGTGGGATATTTACCGAAGTAGGGAAGTAGTTCGTTGTAGAGTTGTTCCCTTTCTACTTCATTTAGCCATACTCGCATTTCATTAAAAGTGATGCATCTCCCTTTCACTGTTTGCATTTCACTGAAAACAGACTTTGAAACAATGTTTCATTTTTTGTCTAATACTTTATATTTTAATTACTTTTTCGCTCTTTCGCTTCTCCAATAATCATACACTGCCCAAATTAAACCGCTTATTCCTGAAATGATGCCTAAAATTCCTAATGTCAAATCGTTTCTATATAGAACAACTGCTCCCATCGCTGTGGCGATTAATGAAGGAATAAGTCTAAAAGCTTGAAAAATCCCTCCGAACCTTTTCCCTATTGGTAAAACTGAACCGACCGCTACTAAAATTATCATGTGATATAAGGAACCGAGGAAAACTGGTATGTTTGCAATGTCCGTTGGCATTATCTGAAAAGGCACTCGTGCCCCTAAGCATATGATTGTTAAAGAAACCCATATTATGTAAAGAAGGTTAGCTACATCCTCTTTTTCCATAAACTTCATCTTCCTCTACGACTTTTATATGGGATAATGAACAAAGTAAATGATTTGCTGTTTCTCGGCTGTCACGATGCTACTTTTCTGTTTCGCCTTTTTCTTTTAGCCACCTCTCGTATTGTTCGAGGGTTTTGTTTATTTGGTCGTTTATGAAGTCTTCAGCGTTGTAGTATGGTGTGTTCATTTGTTTTACTGCCATGTTTAGTTTTTCGTATTTTTGTTTTGGTATTTCTATGTATTCG
>JAGTQI010000040.1 GCA_018396955.1 Candidatus Bathyarchaeota archaeon
ATTACATCCACAGACAAAACTTTTATTTGAAAGTGCCGGGGTGGCCGAACGGCTCAGGCGGCTGCCTGCAGAGCAGCTATATGTGGGTTCAACTCCCACCCCCGGCTTTTAGGATGAACCCCCGGCTTTCTACTTGCGTTTCCTGAAAAACTTGAGGCCTTCATGTTCACATACATATCAAAGCCGCCTCTATCAGTTGAGTAACCTCCTCTTTTGAAAAGGCAACCCTACACACATATTCGTCCTCTTTAAAATTGACAAGCTGTGTATAAACCGCGCGTTCTTAATGTTCTTATGCCCCAACAAGCGCATTACATGAAGAATGTCTTTTGTCTTAGCTATTCTATTGTAGCCTTCCAGTGGCGGAACGTGTAGAAGCTTATCCTCAGAAGCCTCGAATTTTCCAAGTTTGTAGACTATCCTTTTTCGGTTTTTCTGGAAGGCAAGACTTAAAGTCTTCAAATTTGTAGAATATTTCTTCATCAAAGATGCCTCCGTTTTGAGGACCACTTCAGCTTCAAGTCTCGCTCTTTCTTCAACAAATTATACTGCTGGAACAGCCTTCCAAAGGCTTCTTTAACTAATTTTGTTCTGCAACAAATAGAAGTTTCTGATTTTACTATTGCATTTTTATACGTTTCCCGCATTCCAAATCTTCACGAACTTAAAACAGATGCAATATTATCGGCCTAAAACTCATAATAGAGCATCGATCTCTTAGGGCACAAGCCATCTTCAATAAAATTTGTAAGTGAATTTGGCGTATACTATTGGCTTAACTCTAAGAATTTTAGTTATTTCTTTTATTAGGATTCATTCTATCTATTCATATCAGCCTCAGTTTTGCTGATACTTCGTATATGATTCCTTCTTCTGATAGTATTAAGGCGTTTCCACATTTTTGGCATCTGAAATATTTATTTGTACCTTTTTCGCCTTTTTGTTCTCCTAAGAAATCAATTCTATCATAGAACATTTTGATCGCCTAAATCTTTGCCTTTCATTTAACTCGCCGATTTTGCCTATTATTCAAGGGCATGTCCGAGGTATAAGTGACAATGTACGATTATATTCACATCGAGTGTTTTATGGAGGATAAGAGTTAAATGAAAGGCAGGTAAGAGATGTAATGGAAAACGATGTTGTGGTACTCGACGGCAACCGCACCGCTAAGGAGGCTTTAAGGAGCATGTTGGAAAATGGTGTATGGTCAGTGGTTGTTAGCTTAGATGGTTTACCATCGGGGGTTGTTACAGAAAGATTTGTTAAGAAGAGTAATCGCTAAAGTTGAAAAGCGAAAAAGCAGAGATGCAACGAGTAATAGTTGTTACAGAAAGATTTGTTAAGAAGAGTAATCGCTAAAGGCCTAGATATCGATAAGGTTTTGCACTGTAACATAGTCAGCATCAATTTAGGTTTTTGAATGCTTGTACATATTCCAGCAAATCGTCCTTGTTAACAAGTCTCCAAACCTGAATTACTATTCTAGATTTAAATAGAGAATTCGAATGGAAGATTTCTTCTCAAAATCTAAATTTATGTATCTCTCAGTTCAAGCGAAAGAGGCAATTTGTAAATTCAAGCATTCAAAATATAAAAATTCTGGGCGATTAAATGGCTGCCACGCTGACGACCCGAGTTCGAATCCCGGCGGCCACACCGTAGGCTTTTAACCTGAGACATGTACAGTTATCAGCACGAGGAGGTGGCGTATATGCCTATAGTTCATGTATATGTTTGGAAGGGTTTCAGGAAAGTCCGGGTCAAAACATTGATTCGGGAAATAACTAGGGTATTTGGTGGTTTGGGTGTTCCTTAAAGTGTTGTTGAAGTGGTTATGCATGACGTTCCAAAGACGCATTGAGATGTTGGTGGAGAACTAGCCTTTGAAAAGTTTAAGATAAACCTTGACGGTTACTCCGTTGTTTGGTTTGGGCCTTTAGAGAAGCGAATTATATCTCCAATTTTTCTTTTTGCCTCGCATATGTTTCTGGCTATGGCGTCTGGCTTCTGTTCACTTTGAAGGAGCTTTTCGATTGGGAAAAATTGTGAGGCGACAAAGACTGTTTTCATGCCCAGCTGCTTTGCACCCTTAATATCTTCTTCCGGGCTGTCTCCGACATAAAGCGTCTCTTCAGCCCCAGCCCCAAGTCTTTTTAATGCTTCTTCGAAGATTTTGGCATGGGGCTTCCGCCAACCAACAGCATCTGAAACAAGAATTAAATCGAAAAAATTGCTTATTCTAACCCTCCTAAGCCCAGCATATATCACCGGAGCATATGTAAAGTTTGAAATAAGCCCAAGCTTGTAATTCCCAGCCAAAGTTTCCAGTGTTTGTTTTGCACATTTCCTAAGCCTAAAAGACCCCAGGTAGTCCTCGAAGAAAATGTTGACGGCGGTCTTTATGCGAGTGTCCTCAGGACTTGTTTTGAATCCTAAACTGTTTAGGGCTTCGGAAATCCATATGGCGTTTGTAACCTCGACAAGCTTCTGGTAGCGGATAGCACGGTATTTTTCATGGGCTTGGCTATACGCCTCTAAAAAGTCTTCCCGGCCTACTCTGAAACCAGCGTCGACAATAGCTTTGTAAAGCTTTATTTTGGAAGCTTCCAAGCTATAGCCCTTAACGTTCACTAATGTGCCGATAAAATCAAACATTACAGCTTTAATGGGCGGCAAGGGGCTTTGCTTCTCCCTTATCTGATTTTTGATACTTTTCTGCAAATACTTATTTTCAGAATAATAAGGTTTAGGTACACGTCCAATAATGAGAATAATGAGGCGCCATATCTTTCAGGGACTATCTTCAGAAAGCCGAAGAGTCAAGACATAACGAGATAGTGGCTTATCTAATGTTATTCGCTAGAACAATATTTTTGTTGAAGGAATACTTGAAATCCTGCTCATAAGCAGCATGATTGAGGCAAACCCCGAATGGTTTTGTTCATTCCATATTATGTTCCTTCCACAGTAGAACAGTTCTAGGCTTAGCCCAAATAATTTGTGGTTTAACCTAATCGTGTATGGGATAACCGCCGGAATATGTTATTCTCAAGATAGGAGCTGGTACATGATCGAGCTTCGGAAGGCAAACTCTAGGAAGAAGCTTTGCTTTCCAAAAAGAGGATTTCAAGCGAAACAAAGCCCGAAAGACAGCAAGGAAAACAGCAAAGTAAGGGTTAAAGAAAAATTTCTAAGGCAATTTTAGCTAATTTTATGGCAAAATCAGTCTTCAAAAGTGTGTCTACGTTTCCCAGGGAATCCTCAACTTTTGGGTCGAAGGGCAACTCTCCAAGAAAGCGGAAACCAGCGTCCCTAACATTTTGCGGTATAAAGTTGCTTTCCCTAATTTTCATGTTTTCAACAACGCCTACAACAGGCACTTTAAGCTCTGCAAGCAACTCCAACAATTTTTTAACGGTTTCAAAAGCGAGTGGTGAAGGCGTCGTAACAATTAGGAAGTTTATGCCTTTAACAAGCCTAATAACGTCTAATAAGGCATCGCTTATGCCCGGAGGCATATCTACTATTAGAAAGTCTAACTCCCCCCATATTATGGTGGCGAAAAGCTCCATAAGGGCGTTTGAAACGTCCGCGCCTCTTAAAGGCAGTGCGTTCTCTCTTGAGTAGGCGACAATTGAGACATATTTTAAGCCGTGAACATGCGCTGGAATTACACCTTTCTCTTCTCTTGGTTTGGCGTTTTTCACGCCTAAAATTAGGTGGGTTGAGGGACTCGTGAAATCCGCGTCAAAAAGCCCAACTTTAAATTTTTTATTTGCTAGTATTAGGGCGAGGGTGGATGCAACAAGGCTTTTCCCAACACCGCCCTTACCACTTGAAACTGCAATTATGTGTTTAACCCTTCCAAGTCTCTTATTGATTATGCTTTTCCGCGGGTCTATCATGCTACTTTACTCCTTTAACGCTTTCAAGCCATACGCCCCTTCCCTGCAAAATTTCAAAGTCTGGACTGCCGCATCTTGGACATTTGATGTAGGCGTGGACTGTTTCGGGGACGAAGTGGATGGCTTCGGCCGATTCTTTGTCAAGCCTGTTTCTGCTGAAAGACCACTTGTGTTCGCAGACTCTGCATTTTAACTCGGCTCTCACGGCTTCGATAAAGAATTTGGCGTTTTTAAGCTTGTCCATTTTAAGCTCTGACAAGGCGAATTCTAAAATCTCTACTTCCACCTGCTGAAGCTCGCCCACTTTTATTTTGACTTCCCTAACCTCTTTTAACCCCTCTTTTTCAGCAATTTGCGAAACAGAAGAGATTATCGCCTCCGCCAATGCCCACTCATGCATGAGAAAGCCTCCTACAAGGTCCCATTTAAAAATATTGTACCAAACGTCTTAAAACATCATTTGCTAGAACGAAAAATTTTTAAACACTCATTTTTTCCACAAAATTTTTGGTGACGGCCATGCCAAAGAAGAAGAAGGAAGAGAAGAAAGAGGAGAAGAAGGAGGAAAAGAAGTAGGCTCCATTAAGTGAATGGTCTTCACCTCTACACAAAATTTCAACATCTTTTTCTGCTCTTTTTTTAGTTTGTGGAGACGGAAGTATTAAATTATCCGGGTCTGTTTTGACGTTAACGTGTCGAAATGTGCAATATTAGCCGCGTTGCCATAATTAAAGGTTCAGATCCTACGGAAATAACTGTTAGAGCGCTAGAAGCCTTAAAATTGGATTTAGATGTTGTTCTTTCCACTGAGAAGCCAATTCTTATAAAGCCTAACTACATAACGGCTCAGCACCCGTCAACTGGAATTACAACCGACGGCAAAGTAGTGGAAGGGGTTGTTAAATTCCTTAAAGAGCGGGGCAAAGACAATATTATTATTGGTGAGGGAAGCGGTTGGGCAGAAACCTTTGAAGCCTTCAAAGTTGCAGAAATAGACAAAATAAGCGAAAAGTGGAAGGTGAAACTCGTCGACCTTAACAAAGATGTTTTCGTTGAAGTTTACCCGCCCAATCCTATGGCACTCAGAAAGGTTAAGGTGGCGAAAACAGCCCTGGAAAGCGTAATAATAAGTGTTCCAAAACTGAAACTTCATAGGCTCACAACAGTCACGCTTGGAATAAAGAACATGATGGGAGCTCTAGCCTCAAAGGGAAGCATGCACAACGGCAGACTCCATGCAAACATTGCAGACTTGGCTTCAGTGCTTAAACCAAGCCTAACGGTTATTGACGGAATAATCGCTGGAGAAGGCCACGAAACAAGTGGAAACCCTGTAAAAATGGATTTAGTGATAGCGGGCACAGACCCCGTGGCTGTTGATGCAGTCGGCGCTGCTGTTATGGGCGTTTCACCAACAGAGGTTGAACACTTGGTTTTGGCGGAGAAAAAGGGTCTTGGAACATGCCAACTAGAAAAAATAGAAGTCATCGGAGAACCTATTGAAAAAGTGAAGAGAAAATTCCGCAGATCCATCACTTCAAAAATTCTTGAACATTTTTGAAAACTTTTAAGACTTCATCTTCAATGTAAAGGGAAGCCTATGGCTGAAGACTCTGAAAGCCCGCCAGAACCAAGTGGGATAGGTAAGTATAAAGACAAAATTATTAACGATCCATTACTCGCACAATTTTTTGGCTGGGGATCCTCTCCTTATGATCCAGCTTGTGGTTGTAGCCTATAACGTAGCTGACACTTATTGGCTTAGGAACTACGGCGAACTACCCAGAGCTTCATGTTAAACCCATCAAGGAAATTGACGCATCATGGACTCGCTTGGCTTTACGTGTAGGACTGCCAATTCTAACACTTGGATTGACGAACGGCTTTGCATTCCTTATGCAGATTAGACTCGTCAACATGCTTGGAATCGTAACCGGCAACCGCAATCTCCATAGGTTTTGTAATAATGGATATTTTGTGGACGCTGCACTTTGGGGTTAAGCGGTGCCCCAGCCATAATGATAGGACAAAGCCCTGGGCGCAGACAACCCAAAAAGAGCAGAGAAGTAGCCTTCAAAGCAGCCTCTTAATATTCGCCTTAATGATGATAAGCGCAGCCATAATATATCCCTTCAGGAGAGACCTTGCAGACGTTTTTGCGGACGACCCCAACACTATAATTGAGACAGATATTTTCATATTTTCCTCCAAACAATGCTGCCAACACTCCCATTCTTCGGACTTTTCGCTGAAGCCCTATCCGTGGGAAGAGGCTCCGGACAACATTTCCAATAAGTCTAGGAATGATGAGGCTCTGGAGAATAATAATAGTAGCAGGCTACATTATGGCCTTCACTCTTGAAATGGCCTCTATGGGAGTTTGGCTGGCCATAGCAATAAGCAACATCATAGGTGGAATAATAGCCATTCTATGGATAAAACATGGAAACTGGGCAAAAGCGGTTATGGAGGGAAGCCGTTCACAGTCGGCTTTTTGTGAGAAAAGGAAATAAGGAATGAAGGATAAAACCAGCAAAATAATTAAGCTAGCCAGCAAGGTGAAAGGGTGTTGGAGGCTTCTGTTAAACAGCTTGACGTTTTCTTTAATCCAAAGTCTGTGGCTGTTGTCGGCGCCACTAAAAAGATAAACAAGGCTGGGCATGTCATATTCAAAAATTTTGTTGAAAACAAGAGGAGGGGTGTTTTTAAGGGGGAGCTTTACCCAGTAAACCTCCACGAAGACTCTATTTTAGGCTTTCAATGTTACCCAAAATTAATGGATGTTCCCGGAAAACTTGAACTTGTTGTGATTGTTGTCCCAGCAGAGATTGTTCCAGAAGTAATGGAGGATGCCGCAGCTAAGAAGGTTAAGGCTGTTGTCATAATAAGTTCCGGCTTCGGAGAGATTGGAAACTGCGAGCTGGAAAGGAAAGTTGTTGAAATCGCGAAGAGGGCGGGAATAAGGGTTCTTGGCCCCAACTGTCTGGGAGTTTACGACTCTAAGACGGGTGTGGACATGCTATTCCTGCCAGAAACAAAAGTTTTGACCACTGGTGAAGAGGTTGTTGCCACGCCTAGACCCATGAGGGGAAACATAGCCATAGTAACCCAAAGCGGAGCCTTCGGAGTGGCAGCCCTGGACTACCTGGCTGGAAGACAGATAGGCGTCAGCAAATTTGTAAGTTTTGGGAATAAGAGCGACGTGGATGAAGCTGAAATGCTCCACTATCTATATTACGACGAAGAAACCAAAGTCATACTGTTATATGTTGAAGGCATAAAGAATGGGAAAGCCTTCATCGAAGCAGCCTCAAAGGTCACGAGGAGAAAGCCGGTAATAGCCTTAAAAGCTGGCAAAACAGAGGCTGGAGCAAGGGCAGCTGCGTCCCACACAGGCGCCATGGCAGGTTCGGACCAAATCTACAACGCTGCCTTCACACAAACGGGAATCCTAAGAGTTAGAGATATGGAGGAATTTTTCGACGCAGCAAAAGCCTTCGTAATGCAACCACCAGCCGCAGGAAAAAATGTTGCAATAATAACAGACGCTGGCGGACCTGGAATATTGGCGGCTGACGAGTGTGAAACCCAAGGATTAATCGTCAAACGATTCTCCGAAAAGACTCTTCAAAGGTTTGAAAGGCTCAAAAAAGAGGGGAAACTCCCAAAATTTGCGACGAACATGAATCCCGTTGACGTGACTGGCTCCGCCACCTCTGAAATGTTCGAATTAGCAGCCGACATAGTCTTCCAAGACCAAGAAATTCACGGAATACTGCTTCTGGGACTACACCACACACCAGCACTGCAAGTAGACTACATAGACAGAGTGGCAAAAGTCGCCAGTAAATATGAAAAGCCCATTGTTGCATGCGACATCGGCGAAACTGAAATGGCGCTGCACACCCGCTCAAGATTCGAAAAGCTTGGAATTCCAGCATATTCCTCTCCAGAGGATGCAGCCAGAGCCATGAGCGCCCTCGCAAAGTACGGATTATACCTGAAAAAGAAGGGGTACCTCAAAGAATACTTGCAAAATTTCTTTAGGGAAAAGCGCAAATAACCTATTCGAAGGATATTTCAACTTTCACCTCATCTCCGTCTTTAAGCTTCAGTTTTTCTCTAAGATTTAAAGGCGCAATAATTTCTAAAATATCCTCCGGATAGTTTTTCACGCATGGCAATACAACGGCACATGACACATCATTCTCGATGTGCGCTCTAAAAATTTTTCCACTACAATATCCCGGTTCCGGTAAAATCTCTATAGCCTCCAAGTTTTCTAGAAGCTTCCTAACTCCTGCATATTCACCAGTAAGTTTTAAGTTTAACGTTCCAAGATAAGGCGTGAAGCCAAGCTTCTCCTTTATTTGCCGTTTAACCCATGGGAGAGCGGTGAAGCGGGCAGCTTCCCCAGAACCAGAGAATATTTTTCCCTTCAAAAGAACCGTTTTTGTCGACGCTTTATTTTCTTCTGTCATAAGCGTTTTCCAGTTTAGGGCTCAGCCTTCCCTTGCTCTTTCAGCCAGTTTGCAACCTTTCGAAACATTGGGTTTGATGACATGTCCATAACTGGAACTATTATCTTTTCTCTAGTCTCAATTAGCGGCTGGTATTTAGGCATAAGCGCATACCCAACAAAAGTCCAGTAAACCCTCCTATTTTCAACAAGCGCCTTTGCCGCTGTTTCCGTTGATGCTGGAAGTGGGAAATATAGGAATACGACGCCTTCAGCCCAGTACAGGCCTGCTGTTTTTCCGCCAGCTATTATTGAGGCGAATCTTGCAATGTCTTCTGGCGTTGAGAAAAAGTTGCGCTCCATAATGACTATTTCCCTGAATGGTTCGAATTTGACATTCACCTCGTCTTCAGTCATAACTTTTCCGCCTTTCTAATAGTCTGTTAAGGTTCCCTTTTAATCTTGCCATAAACCAGAAAAGGTTATAGAGCACAAAAGCTAAACCCATCAAATCATAAACCATCACGAAAGAGGGCGTATAGCTTGGCTGAAATCCGAGTGGCGATAGTTGGTGTTGGCAACTCAGCATCAGCCCTAATCCAAGGAGTGGAATACTACAAAAATGCGAAGGAGGATGAAACGGTCTCTGGATTAATGCACGTTAACTTTGGGGGGTACCACGTCCGCGACATTAGATTCGTTGCAGCTTTCGATGTGGACAAAAACAAGATTGGAAGAGACCTGGCTGAAGCCATATTCACAAAGCCAAATTGCTGTGCCAAATTTGCGGATGTGCCACCACTAGGCGTGAAAGTCCAACCGGGACCAGTTCTTGATGGCGTAGCAAAACACATGAGGGAGCCCTTCAACGTTTATAGCGAAAATGAGGTTAAACCAGCAGATGTTGCAAGTGTCCTAAAGGATTCAAAAGCGGAAATCCTCATCAATTATTTGCCTGTTGGAAGCCACCATGCAACACGCTTCTACGCACAAGCTGCCTTAGACGCTGGATGCGCCTTCATAAACTGCATACCCGAATTTATCGCCTCTGACTCGGAATGGAGTCGCAAGTTTAAGGAGCGAGGTCTTCCGGTGGCTGGCGACGATATTAAAAGCCAGCTTGGCGCAACCATACTGCACAGAAGCCTTGTGCGATTATGCGTTGACAGAGGTGTAATTGTCGACGAAACGTACCAGTTAAACCTGGGCGGAGACACAGACTTCCTAAACATGACTGTTGAAGAACGCCTAAAAACAAAACGCATAAGCAAGACAGAAGCCGTTAAAAGCTTAGTGCCATACGACTTGCCAACCCGCATAGGGCCATCAGACTACGTGCCTTTTCTGGGGAACAAAAAGATATGCTACATATGGCTTAAAGGGAGAAAGTTCGGCGACAGACCCATAACAATAACTGTTAAGCTGGAGGTGGAAGATTCACCAAACAGCGCTGGAGTAGTCATAGACGTGATAAGGGCTGTAAAATTGGCATTAGATCGGAAAATAGCCGGACCCCTAATAAGCATATCATCATACGCCTTCAAACACCCGCCAATACAAGTACCAGACCCCATCGCGAAAGAATGGGTTGAAGAGTACATTAAGGGCAAGCGAGAACGCTAAAACAGTTTAGCCTAACTTCTCCAAAGCAGAAAGGACGCTGAAAACAGCTGAAATCCATCTTAAATAAGCGTTTAAGGCTGCCCGCAAAGCAACAGTGTCCTTCGCCTTAACAGTTAAAACCAAAGAAGCGTCTTCAATTTTTAACTCCGCTTTGGAGCGGGTTGTGGCTGGTTTAACTGTTTCCGGCACAAGCGCCTCATAAACTATTTCCAATTCCTTTTTTGAAGGAAGCTTTAGGCGAATAACGGCATTAGCCTTCATTAACCGCCAAGTCCCAGATCAAATGAGAGATCCTCATTCTTGGACCTATTTCCACGTTTTCTGGAAGAAGCCTAAAAGTCGTCGTTATTTCACCTGCCGGATTAATGGAAGTCTGCATTATGACATTATAATCCTTATATTCATCTTCATTAGACGCTATTGGAATGTTGAAGAATTCTGAAAGTGCCTTCTCCAGCCTACCAACCTCTTGGGGTTGTTTCGGCGAAGATGCAATAGCAATGGATTTTATCCTTCTCCCCTTTGGCATCGTTTGAAACTCTCTGCGGAGTTTCACACTTCTCAAGTATATTAGTGGCGGAGTTGATTGCAGACCACCGTCCACACGATAAAGCTCTATTTTTCCAGGTCCACCCTTCCAACGGTCAACAATCACCACTTTTTCCGCACCGAGCTCTAGAGCTTTTGCCGCCACACCTTCAAGGCTAAGTTTTCCACGGTTTATCCTCAAAATTTTTGGAAGTGTATGCGAGAGATCTTTACAGAAGGTTCTTATGCCCTTAGTTGGTCTCCGAGAGGTTGTTAAAAGTATCAAGATTTCAGCCTATTCTTCTTCCGCTGCTGTTGAAGCTTCAACCTCTTCTACTGGAGCCCCTTTAGCAACGCGTTTAGCCACTATGCCAAGCTTTGTCGCCGGAGTATAGGCGCCGCCAGTGAAGGTGAAGCCGCATTTTCTGCATTTCCAGACGCCTACGCTAACCCGCTTAACCCTTGGGAGTCCACATTGAGGGCACTTGTGGCTCTTCTTCATCTCCGTAACTACTTTCACATAGCGCTTCCTAACAGTGGCTCCGTATCGAGGTCCTAAACCCCTTGTTGGACCAACCTTCCTTGTTCTTTTCCCCACCTTCACCACCCCAGCTTCTTTCTAATTTCCGCGGCTTTCTCTTTGGCAACCTGAACAGCCTCAAAAACTTGTTTGGGTGTGAAGTATCCGCTTCCTCCCTTCTGAACCGCGCATATATTGCCGTCATCATCTGTTGTTATGGTTAATCTGGCATCCATTACTTGTTCCTCTTCAAGCCAAGGGTCTACGACAAGCCTATCGTTTATCTTTGCAAAAGTGACTGATACTGGGTGCCTTCTCACCGGGAGCGATGTGCATCCAGGCTTGATTTTTATTTCGCCTTCCTCGATTTCGTAATTGAACATTTTTGTGTTGAGGAGTGCAGCCATGGCGGCTAATGATGACGCATCAATTAGGTTTCCATCATGGTTAAGCACATAAATATCCACAAATATCACAAAGACTTTCTTTCCCGGCGTTATGCAAAGCTTATCCAGTTCAATGGCTTTTGACTCCCTAATTCCCCGATCAACAACCCTTGCCAACTCTATCGAGTTTTCATCGGGCGGTCCAGGCTCAAAAGTCGGAGAAGCCAAGGGAACAAGTTCAGCATTTACGGTTAAAACCCCCTCGTTGGGCGTGTCTGGGAAGGGTTCTCCAGTTTCAATTTTGACTCCAACCATAACCTCCGTTTTGCCGAGGAGAACCCTTGCAGAACCCTCAGCTTTTTCAATTATTCCTTGCTCCACTTTTATCTCCCTATAGTCGGTTAAGCCTCTACCATCGAGCCTTTTCCCTTTAGCGATTAATTGTGCAATCTGCTTCTGTTTGACGCGGACAACTATTGTTGACATTACTCTTCAACCTCCTTAACGCTGACATATTTGGCTTTTAAGGCTTCCTTCTGTAGGGCGTAAATTTTCTTGCAGCCTTCAATGGCGAGGTTAACAGCCTTCTCAAACTCTTCTGGTGTTAGGATTCCATCCATTTGAAGAAGGGTTATAACGCCAAGGTTCGGCATGTAAGCCACCGGAACATCAGCGGAGCCAACCTTATCCTCAGCATCCATCAAATCCAAGACTATCGTGTCCTCAACTTTTCCAGCTGAACAGGCAACCACCAAGTCGCGCATGGGTACGCCAGCATCAGCCAAAGCCAGCGAAGCAGCCGTTATGCTCGTGCATCTTGTGCTTCCATCAGCCTGCAAAACCTCAACAAAAACGTCTATTGCTGTGCGCGGGTAGTATTCAACGAAAATGGCTGGCTCAATGGCTTCCCTAATAACCTTTGAAAGCTCTATTTCCCTTCTTGACGGGGCTGGCGATTTGCGTTCCTGAACAGAGAATGGTGCCATGTGATAGCGACATCTTAAAACCATGCGGTCCGGCAAAGCCATATGCTTAGGATGCAATTCTTTTGGGCCATAAACCGCCGCTAAAATTTTGTTTTTCCCTTGTTCAATGTAAGCTGAACCATCAGCATTTGACAAAACGCCAACCTCAATTTTTATTGGCCTAAGCTCATCAGGCTTTCTTCCATCAAGCCTTAAACCCTTTTTATCAATTAATTTTTCAGTTTTTTGACTCATTTTCAACTACCTCCCTTTTCTCCTTTTCTTTCCTAATCAGTTGTAAAATTCGGTCTGTTAACCCAGTTGTGTGGGATTCCTCCTCAATCTTGTGGATTGCCATCATCGCCAACTCTTCGTTTTCCAAGCTTTTACCAGTGATTAGTATAATTCCGTTATGCCCCAATATTATGTGACAACCGGTCTCCTGCTTTATCATGGATATCATCGAACCCTTTTTCCCAATTACGCGTGGGATTTTCGTAGGCGTTATTTTAACTATCTGCCCGCGGGTTATTTTCCCAAGCCCAGGTTCATTCACACTTAACTGTGGGTTATGGGTTCTATCATAGGAGACTATTTTCGCCACAACAAGGTCTCCAACATCCAGCACCTCTGTTAAATCATTTCTCTGCGGTTTGAATGGTCTGTTTAACACGTCGGAAGCCCTTAGGATGGCTAAGTATGGCGCGTTTATGTCAACAGTCCACCCGCTAAATCCGACTTCAACCACTGTTCCTATAACCGTGTCACCGACCCTCGGAATGTAGAAGGCTCTTAGAGCGACGACACTCACCTTTTTGTCTTCATATTCCACAAGCCCGATTCTTGCGGCATAAATCTTACTGCCCTCTTTATACGTGTTCTCTCCGGCTATGTAGTCGCCATCGGCGAGTAAGTCGCCGGGAGTTGCAATTTGCCTCCTTTCAAAAAATGTCGGCATAAATATACACTCACAATTTAACCACAAGTTAGGATATTACTTTTGCCTCTGCATTCCCCTTCGTTACTTCCCCAATTTTCTCAAGGAAGGGTCCGTAAAGGCCTGCGGGCATTTCAAGAACCCCGTTCCATGAACCGTCTGCACGCCATTCCTCACGTTTTATCGTG
>JAGTQI010000041.1 GCA_018396955.1 Candidatus Bathyarchaeota archaeon
CTGCCGTGTGTATCAGAAATTATTACAGCTACATCGCAGCCAGTTAAACGCTTTATCTCACGCCTAATCTTAGCAGCGGAAGCATCGGGATCTTCTGGAAGCAAAGCAACGCAGCGTTCTCCAGGCACGTTAGACTTGTCAACCCCAGAATTGGCGCAGACAAACCCATGCCTAGTCTCAGTGATTATTTTACCATCAGCCATGCGTCTAATACTCTTAGCCTCCCTTAGGACAACCTCAACCATGGCCGGGTCTTTACCGTAAAGCTCCGCAACAGTTTTTGCGAAAAGCGAGGGCGTAACCTCGTCCAAGTTTACAACACGTCCCTCAACCCTCGAAACAACAACGTGTGTAACAACTATTACATCGCCATCCTGTATTGGTGTTCCTTGACGCTCAGCAGCCCTACATATAAGCTCTGCAAGGTTGTCTCCGGCCTTTATGATTGGCAAGCCCTCAACACCAATTATCTGGATTATACTCATAAAGCACCCACAACATGTCACATGCTTACGCCCTTATAATTTCCGCTTTTTCGACGTAAAACTTTGTTTTAAATGATGGTTTCAGTGGTTTGTATGCAAAAATTTTTAATGCAAAGTTGTTCTTTTCTAAAAAGCGAGATGAGTTTCAATGAAAATATTGCACGAGTTTGTTCCCACGCGTAAATTTTTGAAACTTGCCGAGGAAGTCAAAGACCTTGTTGATGGGTGGAACATAACCGACAGCGCCGCTGGAATGCCAGCGCCCAGCGGAACAGCCGTGGGCTGCATCCTTAAAAGTAAATATCCAGATAAAATTGTCATACCAATATTTATACTTCATTACAAGGGACCAGTCGAAGTTGGTGGTTTGGCTCTTGCTGCTGATGCCGTAGGCTTAGACGGGCTTGTAATCACAATGGGAGACATACCAAAGTACGGAGAGCCAATAAAAATGTTTAAGTCTTCAGAGGAGGCCAGAGACTTCCTACGCACAACAATACGCCTAAAAAACGTTAAACTTGGATGCTTGCTTACTGCCCGCAGAACCATCGAGGAAACCATAGCAAGGGCAAAAGAGCCATGGGACTTCGTCTTTTTCATGAGGCTTGAAGACAAAACTTTCCCAGCGCTGGAGCAAGTGGCAAAAGAATGCAAACGCTTAAACAAACCCATATACACATACTTCCTCGTTGGAACGCCTAAAAACGCGGAAATGGTCAAAATAATCGGGTGGCCGGTGACAACAACAATGGAAAAAGTTGAGGAAACAGCATCAAAACTTGAAGGCTTAGTGGACGGCGTAATAGCCACATGCGCCGGAGACTATGAAGGAGACAAGGAACTCCTAACAAGGCTCCAAAAGTTTAGGAAGTAAAACGCTTCTGGGCCTCAACATCCCCATTACTCTTTTATCCCACATTCCTAGCGCATCCAAGAATTAAATGTGCAAAAATACTCCACGGGCTTTCTAGGCGGGGGCTCCGGCATCTCGTCGGCATATCCCATAATAACCATTGCTTGGGGCTCGATTCCGCGGGGTAGGTTCAGCGCTTTCCTAACAGCTTTTTGGCAGAATAGGGGTGCACAAACCCAGCATGTTCCAAGTCCATAATAATGAGCCAAGAGAAGCAAGTTCTGAATAAATGCGGCAACGCTTTGAACTCCCATTGTATATTCGGCTTTCTGCCTCCTCCTATCTGGATATTTATGCATCTCTTTCATTGACAAACAAACTATGAGGACGACTGGGCTTTCAGTTATCCGTTGCCAACTCTCAACATTAACAATTGCCTCAGCCTTTTCCCTAGGAACACCATCCTTAAGCATGTCTGAAAGCCAAGCCTCTCCCATTGCCGTGGCAAGCCTCATCTTCACAGCCTTGTCATCTATTACAACTACGCGCCAGGGCTGGGCATTATGCGCCGAAGGAGCCCACTTAGCCAAATCTAAAATGGCATTTACAACTTTGCGGGGAACCTTTAACGGCTTAAACTTGCGGATGCTCCGCCTAGACTTAATAAGCTCAACCGCATCCATTTTAAGGGCACCTGACAAGCACTTTAAGAGTGAAAGGCAATTTATAGGTGTGGTTTTATGGGCAAGGTTGTAGCGCTCGCCGGCGGTGTCGGTGCAGCAAAGCTCCTAAGAGGACTTGTGAAAGTTGTGCCTCCTAAAAACCTCTTTATTATTGGTAATGTAGGCGACGACGTAGAGCTTTACGGACTTCACATAAGCCCAGACCTAGACATAATAATGTACACGCTCGCTGGCATAGTAGACGAAGATAAAGGCTGGGGGATAGCAGGCGACACCTTCAACTGCCTTGAAATGCTTGGGCGTCTAGGATTTGAAACATGGTTCAAGCTGGGAGACAAAGACTTGGCTTTTCACATCACAAGAACCAAAATGTTACGGGAAGGTATGACACTCTCACAAGCCACAGCGAAGTTATGCAGAATGCTTGGAGTTGAAGTTAACCTTATACCAATGAGCGACAATCCAGTGCGAACAAAAATACAATCCGGAAACAGGCTCCTCGAATTCCAAGAATACTTTGTTAAAAGAGGAACAATGGACACTGTCACGGGCGTAATTTATGAAGGCGCCGAAAAAGCTAAACCAGCACCAGGCGTCATCCAAGCAATAGAAGAGGCTGGACAAGTAATAATCTGCCCAAGCAACCCAATCTTGAGCATAGCGCCAATCCTCGCCATAAAAGCCATAAAAAAGGCATTGGAAAAATCAAAGGCACCAGTCGTAGGCATAAGTCCCATAGTAGGCGGAAAAGCCCTCAAAGGACCAGCCGACAAGGTAATGGCTAGCATGGGCTTTGAGCCATCGGCCTACGGGGTAGCAAAATTTTACGGCGCCCTCCTAAAACACTTCATAATCGACGAAACCGACGAAGGGCAGAAAAACCGCATAGAAAGACTCGGAATAAAAGTTACGGTGGCAAACATTGTGATGAGAAGCCTTGAAGACTCTATTCGTCTTGCTAAAATTGTTATGGAAGTAAAGTGATTAGGCTATATTTCACGAATTTCGCATTTGAGCTTCTTTATAACCTCTTCAGCCTTTGAAGGCTCAACCTTGAGGGTGTAAAGCATTTTCGGTGTGCGGAGCTTCAGTTTTACAACGTCTTTTAGACGTTTAACAGCGCAGTATTCGGCTCTCTCGCTTATTTCAATGAATTTGTCTACGTCGAAGATTTCCGCCGGCATTTCTAGTTCTCCAAGCTGATGCTCTTTGCCTCAATCTAATTTTTATCTGTTTTGGTCTTCCATCGACCTCTTAGTTTATCGCAGAATTTAAAAAGCTCCTTGAGGGTGGGATGCTTGGCCTCCGGGTTTGATATGTAATAGGCTGCAACGGCATTGGCCAACGTGAGCCTAACAGCATCTGGCAACCTGCAAATTGTCCCTATTATGTTACCGGCGTTCCAAGCGTCGCCGGCGCCGGTTGCCCTCAAAACATGAACGCGGAAGGACGGGACAACCGTTTCGCACTTCCCGGAAAAAGTTGCGGAATACTCTGTTGTGTGGAGGTCTATCCTTGCCTTAAAATGGGACGCCAAAAACTTTGCAGACTCCTTCGCTAACTCTTTAAAACTCATGGTTTTCTCTGGTTTTTCGGGTTTACCTCTTAAAAGCGACGCGAAGAAGGCTGCCTCATTCTCGTTTAGGCTTAAAACGTCCACCAAGTCACTTTGCAGAACCCTTTCAAGCAGTTTTTTAGCTTCTCCCCTATTTGGGGTTGGGTCAGCAGTGTCAAAATAGGTTTTGCCCTTTCCCCTTGTCTTAACATGGCGGAAAACTGTTTCAGCCAACTCTGTGCCGTATTTTCTTGTTCCGGCCCAGTTAAAAACACATGTGCAGTCGGCCCTTTCGATTACTTCAAAGTCCCTAACATCCAGATTTTGCGGTCCAAAATCCGCTAGGGAGCCAACATCCCTAAGCATGACGTTTGCCCTTCCATAATCTGTTTTGAATTCTAGGGCTGTTGTTATTGAGGGCTTTTCCACAACTTTTATGTGGGTTAAGTTGACTCTTGACGATTTAACATAGAATTTGATTAGTCGAAGCCCAAGCTTGTCGGTGCAGACTATCGGCGTGACATTTACGCCTAAGCTTGCCAAAGCAACGGCGGTGTTTATGGCGTTACCGCCCCTAAACTCTTTTTGGCTTATTCCGTCTATGCTTCCGCCCTTCCTTTCCACAATATCCATAACCATCTTGAAAAAGTGGTTTAGGCTTGCGTTTATGTTTACGAATCTGTCGATGAAGAAGTCCGGCATAACAATAACTTCAGCTTCTTTCCGCTGGCTTTTTAGAAAATCCTTAACTTCGTCTAAGTATTTGTCCAGCAATTTTATGCCTTCCTAAACCAAAAGTATTGCCAAATAAGTGGAATTAACTCTTTTGAGGTTATCTACCCATGAAAAAGCGGACTAAAGCCCATACAATGTCTCCGTAAATTAGCGCTAAGATTAAGCCTGCCGTCATAAAAATTAGCATGGGCAATCCCGGCGTCGCCCAAACCTTTTCTTGGATTATTCCGGCTTCAATGGCGCTTTCCAACCTTTTAACTATGCCTTCTCTCTCCTCATCCTTTGGCAGGACCAGAAGCCTCCTTTTTGGTTCGCTCTCTTTTATGTTCTCCACGTCTTCTAGGGGGTATATATGCCACTCCTCCTTCAACTTTTTAATGTGAACCTTGTAGCCAGTTGCCAAAACCAAAAGCCTTTTCCCTATTGACGCTTTTCGTTGGTCGCCTTCGAAAAGCGGACAGCCGGTCTTTATGCGCCATAAGAGGTTGTGGAATAGTAGGTATACGGCTGTTAAAGCTGCCAAAATAACGGAGTTGCTGAAAACCGTCACCGGAAAGAACATTTCCATTATTGGTGAGGTTTCGCCCATTAAGGGTTTTAGAAGCTCTGATGGATAGAAGGGTAAAGCCAAGGCAAGGCACATTAAAGCTTTAGCGTCTGCCCCGCCAAAGCCACCAGCATAAAAGAGGATTGTGGCGAAGATTGAGGTTAAGGCGAAGCACAGTCCATAAAAAGGTAAGGCTTCAAAATCGAAAAGGAAAAACTCGGAAAAAGTTAAGGCAAATGCTAGTGGGGCGAATAGAATCCAAACACTGTTGCTTACTTCCCGCTTTTTATAATCACTCCAAGAAGCGTAAAAAAGGAAAGCCATACACACTGTGACGCGGGCAGCAACGAATACTTGATACATCATTTTCCATCCTTACGAATGATTTATCCGAAGGCTAAATAAAAATGGCTTAAGTTTAAATTTAAAATAGTCATGTTAGGCCAAGTAATTCAAAGCCATAGTGGTTTTATTTGGCCTTTGCCGATTCTTCATAGGAAGCTGCTGGTCCTGCAACTTTAACTTTGTACCATGAATCAGGAATGAACTTTAAACCAGCCGCGCTGCCATTTACCCTTAATGATAGCACTTGGCCTATGGAAATGGTTTCTGGCAATTCTGGGGTGACATGTTGTGTAACGTCTACTCCTTCTATGTAAACTTTATCGACGACTGCTGGCTCAGTACCCCAATTTCTAACGTAAATTGTCACTTCACCTGATGTGGCGTTTATGCTCACCAAGTCAAATTTTATCCTCGTGCCTGCTTGTTGTCCAGCGCCGTGCATGTATATCATTATCCATGCGTATGTGACGACTATGGCTGCTACGGCTATTACGATTAGTAGGAGGGTTGCAAGGATTGGGGATATGCCCCTTCTAGATTTTAGGAAGGTTTTTGTTTTCATGGCGTGTGCACCTTCTGCTGGTTTATGAAATCTGAAGAATACTTATTTAACTTGTATGAACTCTCAATGTGGATTTCAAGTAAGTTTTGCATTAGGCGATTACCTCCACTTTTGGCGGATGCTCAACAACAACCCACAAGCCAACACCATTCTTGTAAATAAAGTCGGTGCCGCTTTGAATAGTGACAACAGCGCCAAACCATGTGACGTCAAGCGGAAACCTAAACGAAACTTGCCTAAGCCCTATAGGAGATACTTCGATGGAGGTTCTTACTTCTTCCACTTGCACCTCATATAATCTTTGAGAAGAAGAAGTGTCCTTACTTACCAACCTTATGTATCTGCCTCTAGCTTGGAACTGTTCACTACTAACCCAACCGTTGCCATAAATAGGACCACTCCATACAACGGAGCCCCAGTTATTAGGATCATCGCTAACATAAACGTCTATGCCTCGTGTGCCACCCCAGTAATAAGGGTTCGACTGGTATATCCTTATTCTAGAAATGTTTACAGTCTCACCCAAATCGAGAACTATTGAGTGTGTATGGGAATAAGAATGCTGCCAATAGGTATTAGTCGACCCGTCTATAGCGTTTATGGCCATATAACTGCCCGACTCACCGCACTTAGTGTAAACAGCTTTTGGCAGAATCCATTGCTTGCTTTGAAATGTAACGTTTAATATGCCGGTATTTTGTCCCAAAATTTTATCAAAAGTGTAAAGGTTTAGATTGCTTAATTCTCTAAAAATTATTCCGGCAAGAATGCTGTTTGAATAATTATATTGACTCCAGTGGTGTTGCCATTTGCCGTCAGAAAAATTATAGAAGGAGCATTTCCCGCTGTAAGTTTCAACGCTTATGGGTATTCCGTTAATAGTCCCGTTTTCAGTCAATGCCCTTATACCATTTATCCAAGGAGTGGAAACCCTTATTGGAGTTAGTTCACTTATCGTCCTATCTTCTGGACACGTCGAAGCATTTACAAAGATTAGCCTTAGGGCGTATGTGTAGTATGTTGCGTTCGCTGGAAAAGTCAGAACTATTTGGGCGTATGTGTTTGGAAAACCCCAAGCATCGTAGCCTGCCCATTCAGCTTCTTGCTGGATAATATCCCTAACAGTTCCGTTGATTATCGGGAATGAAGGAGAAGCATAAAAGTTAGCGTAACGATTGTTTATCCGCATGAAGTCCGTTCTGCCAGTGGATGTTTCAACGTAGAAAATTCCATTTCCATAAGTTACATTCACCATCATAACGTGGTTGTTAAGGACAAGCTTTGCTAGGTTATTTGGGGTCCTCTCCACTTTGTCATTAAAGTTTTTCATGGTTGAGTGTGGTGTTTGTTGGGCGTTGTCTCTTCCGTCCCACCATATGGTCACATTTTTTATGTTATGGTCTACTAGGAAGACTATCATGTTTCTGCTTGAAAACAGCGTTTCGCTGTTGCTTCTACCAAGAGGGACTTTGTAGTTAGACGCCCAATCCTCAACTTGGAAAGGTATCTGATTAGCTTCCAGATGGTTGGGGTCTGCGTTCGCGCTTACTCTTAAGCATTTAATTGGCAACTGTGGAATGGGATATCCGTCTAGAAGTTTTTGTCCAAGCCATAGTAACGTGCCGTTTTGGAGAACTTCCACAACAATTTTGTCGTTTTTTAGCTGGTTGTAGATGCTTTGCATTCCAGTGGCGTTCCAGTCGAAAACATAGGTTATCTGTGGCTTTCTACGTGTCGAATAGAAGTTAATATTGATTATTCCTCTGGGGTCTGAAACTTCCAGTAGGAAGCATTTCTTGTCAACTTTTTGTGGAATCCCTAAAATGTAGAGGTTGTTTTCACTTCGAACACTTGAGGCTTGCTGCTTCATCCAGCTGGAAGTTGCATTATCATAGTAGTAGAATAGGAAGTTTTCTGCCGAGAGTCCAAAATAGGGACGGCTTTCATCCATTGTAACATTAACTGTGGCAGTTTCATTTCTAACCTCAACTATTTCCACTCTTAGGGCGCAGAAAGTCTCATAGTTTATGTTGCTTAGGCGTAGACTTAACAGGTCGTAGGATGCTTTAAGGTAGCCCATACTATAGCTGGAGGCTTCATACCAGCGCACTGAAAAGTTCATGTCAGAAATTCTAATGGAAGGATTAAGCTCAGGATGGGAGTTTGCAATAAATTCGAAGCCGCTGCTTAAGTAGTTGCGTGACAGACTTTGGGCAAAGGATGAGTTGCCAGTCACCTGCAATACTGAGCAGTAGTAGCCAACGGCAAACTCCAGCATTTGCTTCAAAGAATTGTTAATTTCGTAAACCGATGATGAAACGTTTATTTGCTCCTTAGGAAGTGAAAAGTTAATTATCGAGTATGTGACGGAAACGGCGGATATGAGGATTATGGCTAGTAAGGCGGCGGCGATTATTGAAAACTGCCCTTTAACAGTATCACGCATTTTATACGCCTCCTAAAGCCGCCAGCTGCAGGATTATGAGCCTAGATTTTCCCGGAGCTGTGAAAGTCTCTTTGAAAATGTTCGGCTTGTAATAGATTAGGAGGGCTAGGGCGGTTATTCGAATGTCCGGTGTTCGTGTTAAGCCTATGGCTATTAGGGCTCCTTTCCCGCTGTTATGTTTAAAAGTTGCAGCGGCATAATACCCATAAACCGGATTGAAAACAGGAGCATACACTGCGAGATTGTAACGGCTGGTGACGCTGTTTGGTGCTCCTGGACCTGGAAGTGCTCTGCTTGCGCTTTGTTCTGATGCTGGGTAAATCCCATAATAGTTAGTGCGGTAATAGGCTTCCGGTGTGAATTGGACTTGTATGCCATAATCCGCTGTTATATCCTTTGTTATCCATGTTGAATCATAGGCATAGTTCTCATTGTTTAAGCCTTGCAGAAAGGCGTTTAAGCCAGCAGCGCCAACACGGACTATTCCGTATATTCCGTAGCCGTTTTGTACATTGTAAAATCTGACAGTGTTTGTCACATAAAAGAATGGGTATCCAACTATGCTGATCCATTTCCAATTGTATTGCCTAACTTTTCTGCCCAATGTGTAACAGTAGCGTGCATAACCTCCGCTTGAGGAGTAACCGTCGCCTTGTCGAGAGTAGCCTTGAGTATACTCTACTGGGATTGGCATAACTTCGCCAAAAGTGTTTATTATTATGGCGTCTGTGACACTTTCTGTTGGGCTTGTGGTTAGCTTTATTCCATCCAGTAGGCTGAGCAGCTGAGCTGTGCTGTTTACTAGGATTATTGTCTCGAAATATGGTTTAAGAAGTTTGTAGACGTCTTGGGCTAGCATCTGCGCCGTATAACCAGTAATCCACCATCCGTTGGCATCAACACAATTCAATATGTAAAGTGTTAGATTTTTGCCACCTTCTGAAATTTTCTGGGCAACAGTCTTGTAGGTTACGTCTGGAGAACTAACCATGTAGGACACGGATTCGGTGAAGGCAACATTCCCAATAGCATTGGAAATAGTCCTAACAGGGACATAAGCTCCACTCTCAGTTATCTCGTAAACCGTTAGGTTGTAGGCTATGTGGGGCGGGAAGCTTGCTGAAAGAACTGTTTGAAGTTCATTCCAATCGCTGTCGTCGTTAGAGAAAGTAACCTCGCTTAAATATCCGCCTGTGTCAAGATTTTTGACAACTGTGAGGGCTAAAGCTCTAAGGTTAAGTGGTGAAACAGCCCTAGGTGATGGAAGAACTATGAGGTAGGAGGCTATTAAGAAGGCTGACAGCATTATGATAATGGCAATTATGGATTCAATAGTCCTCATCAAGGCTTATTCACCACCTATACCTAACTACTTGGTAGCCCGTCAAACTCCATAGGGCAAGCTTTGCCGTGTAGGGGACACCGCCAATCAAAACATGCCTAACATCGGTGGCAACCCACTCCCAACCATACGGGTTACCACCAAACTCCACACTAAAACTTAAGGATTGAACATGCCAAGGCATAACGGTAACGCCATACTTGTTGCCCTTACGGCAAACCACAACGAGAATCCCGGGCATGCTGAGGTATTCTTCTGGAATCTGAGTTCGATTGAAAGTTTTCCCATGAGTGCCAGCACCATAATTTAAGAGGCCACTATAGTTTCCAAGTAACTGAACGTTTACCAGGTTCCAGTTGTTGTCTATTGTGAAGTAAGTTGCATTATAAAATATGGCGCCAGTATTATTATATTGTTTTACGTCAAAGGAGTGGGCGAGTATTATCATGCCAGTTTCCATGTCCTCAATGAATGGGATGACGTTTCCAGCCGACGTTAAAGCCTGCTTATATATGTAGCCAACGCCATAAAAGTTTCCAACTCTGGCGCTTGCAACAATCACATAGTTTTTAGAAACATCAACATTGCTAAAAGTGAATTGAGCTTTGCCATTCAAGTCCGTGGTTCTCGACGTGCTCCCTAAACCAATTATAGGGTAACCATACTCATCAACTCCGCTTACATATAGAAGCCTACACGTTACATCCGCGTTTCCAACGGGGAAACCAGATCCCTCCACGGAAGTTGTGAAACTTATAGATTTCCCGCCGCTTCCTATTTGGACGTCTGCGAAGCTTATGCGAATGATTGGGGTTAACGACAATCTAAAACCATACATCCCCTTCAAGCCGAGCAACTCTTGAGCAGTCTCGTAATCAATACACTCGCTCACAGGAACCAACAAATAATCCCCAGCCCCAAAAGATATGTTGCTATACTTTATTCCAGAACCAGGAGGATACTCCACAACGGGACCTGAGGCGGACAACAACCTCATTACCAGATAAGGGTCCAGTGTGTAGGGTTCAAGGTTATAGTCGCCCAACCCAAAAACGCCGGGCATATCCCCAAAACTAAGCAACATGTTGTCAAGAGTGTCACTGCACTTGGTTGCAAGGTGCATATGAAACTGGTAGAGGAGAGCATCATGCATCACTTGCATAAATAAGCCAGTGAAAAGGGTAAAAGCCACTATGAGAATAGTTGTTGCAACCAGATGGTCAATGGTTGCGCCTACCATTTAGCCACCTCCAAAACGGAAATGAAAAGTGCCATTAGAACCCTTGGTAACCTCAACAAAAGCGCTTGTAGAGTTGCTAACAAAAACAGAATTTGAGTCCCAATTCACATTAGGTCCAAGAGTAGCATAAGCTGATACCCTAATGTCAAGTCCAACAACAGTCAAACTGATATTTAGTCTAGTCGCCCCACCCTCCCTTATAGATGTCAACTCTCCCCTCGCAACATAATGGTAACCATCAATATATTGAGGCAAGTCTGGATCAAAAGTCACCGTGCCAGGCGGAGTTGACTCATGGTTTAAGGAGAAGTAAAGCTGCTGAATTGAGCTTGCCAAACGGCTAGCAGCCGTCTCCGCCGTCAGCCTCCTCCTAGACTCAACATATATGTTTGTGAGGGCGCTCGCTGCCAGAGGGAAAAGAAATATCTGTGCTATCAAAATTGGAACCATAATCACGTATTCAATTGCCACATGTGGCATGTTCCATCACCCTCTTATGGATTAACACCAACCGCAACCTCCACCCTACTCAAGTAAAAAACGACGGTTGAAGCGCCGCCCAAATCAATTTCCTTATCAATAATTGTATTTGGACCTTGTGGCGACTTCACAAAGAAGCTGGCACCATAAGCTGGGGTGGTCGTTACAACAACCCTGATTTTTGTCGCATCCTTCACGCTAGAAGAGATTTGCCTAGAAGTGAATGTCACTGTGGGGTTGTTTCCTCTAGAACTGGATTCATACAAAATTGGGAGATACAGCTTATACTGCCTTTTTCCGGAAACATTCGCCTCAACAACTCTCACACAGGGATTCAAAACTAACCTCACAAACGAGCCCGTTGACAACTTTTCGATGGCATAAACCCTTGCAACTGGCGCATTAGCTCCACTAAATATGAAACAATCAGCCAACGAATTATCAGTCGGATATATCAACTCAAAATAGCTGTCATACAAATTATATCTTGAAATAGGCATGTTAAAGGCGAGAACGCCTGAAACATAAGAACCGAGGCGATACTCGCCAGAACTATTTCTAAAATAGATTGTGAAATTAAGCATGTTAGGCATAAAACTCATGCTTCCATAGCCTCTTGAGTATCGAAAAGTCTGAGCGCGCCATGGAACCCACGCTATATCATCTATTTGGACAGCGGCTGTTTGCATAAACTGCCGGACAGAGGCGAACTCATTTTCCGCGATTTTTGAGTCGCGAAGATTTATGGCGAAGTTCATCGCCACAATTACAAGCACCACCACTGCCCCTGTAAGAATTACAGATGAAATTGCTGGACTAACACCTCTTTCATTTCCTTTCAGTCCGGCGTTTCTTGGAAGCTTAAACTTCAATTCTCCCTCCCTCTTTTGGATTACAGGAACATAGGCACGAGTTTCGCCGCTAAAACAGCGATTATCACTAGTATTGCGGCGTGCTTAAACCCGGCAGCCACGGACTCCTCGCTTATTTTGCCAGCTACAATGCCTATCAAGTAGCTGTGGAAAATCACCGACGTAATAAAAATTGTTTTTATACCCGTCATGTCCGCTGCTTGACTACCCCCCGCAACTTCCCTAGTGGCGCCAGCAAAGTTTAGCATCATAATCGTTGTTGCCACCAAAAGGATTGCGGCGAAGTAGGGCATCATCACGTAGGGGCGTGTAGCCATCTTCTTTTCCTTTTCAACTTCCTGCGTCAGGTTGTTGAACCTTGCAAGAGATTCAATCATGGCTATGGTCCCGCCGCCCACATCTATTGTTTCCACAAGGAGGAACATGACAAGCTGAGCCATCCAGCTTTTTGTCCGCTTAACAAAATCCATAACCACCTTCCTAACAGGAACACCCCATGAGATTTTAGAGCTTATTTTGCGCAGTTCCTCGCTGAAAACGCCATAATCACGGTTTGATAAGCTTTCTATACATTTTTCTGGTGATAAACCGGTCTTCCTAACCTCTGTCAAGTCTCTTAAGAAACTATTGATACCTTGCTCCATGCCTGCCTTATAACTGCTAACTTTATGGTAAACTATGGCTGCAGGGGCTGTTGTAACGAATAGGGCTATAGTTATGGCTATTGGCAGGTCTACTACTTTTTGAAGCGGACTAAGAAACGGGATGTTGAAGAGTCCGAAAAAGTTGGTTAGCAATAGCAGCAATGTTATGCCGAGTATGCAGCATATTCCAAAAACCTTGTAGGGACGCATGTCCACGACTGGTGTTTTAGGCTGCATGCTATGTGCCAGATAAATGAAGACAAGCGAAAGCATGGGTGTGAATATGTAAGTGTAGAGGATTATTCCAGACTGCATTGAAACTCCTCCACCAACGCCTGGCATGCTTTCTACGGCAAAAAGGATGAAGAAGCACATGGACATTAAAACCATGACGATTACGAAGGTTTCTAACAGCATTCCAAGCCTTTCGGCGGCAGCCTTAACGCGCATAGCCCTCGTTTTGAAAATATCTTCGGCCTTTCTCTCAAGGAAATGCCCAACGTCTCCGCCTACTACGACTGTTGA
>JAGTQI010000042.1 GCA_018396955.1 Candidatus Bathyarchaeota archaeon
ATACTGTTTTCATCTCCTCAATTGTCATCTGCCCAGTAGCTGTTTCAAAGCCGCGATCTAGAGAAGCTATCGTAAAGTATCCACCGTAAATCGGCGACAAAAGCCTTGACAGTTTACCTAAAGGACCCATGGCGAAACAGACAATTTTGGCTTTCCCACTTTCCTCATACAGGAATTGCAGCAGAGTTAAGTTGTCCTGCAAGCTTTGAGCCGTAGTCACTATCTTGCAAATGTAGGCTTTCGCCTTCATTTGGCTTTTTAGAATTAGCTGTAAACTCGCTTTTTCAGGTGTTCTTTTAAAGTCGTGGAATGAAATTATAGGCTTAACACCTAGGGTTAGCAAGTTTTCGACAATGCTCTTTAATTGAGGTGAATGAAGTTCAATATCCACATACTTGAATCCGCTTGAAGCAGCACTTAAGAGAACCTCCATGCGTTTTTCTTCCTCTCCCTCAAATTTCCCACAGAATTCCGCTGCTCTGACAGTTGCGATGAGAGGTGTTCCCGTGCATTCGGCTATGTCCCTTAAGCCTTTAAAATCGCCAATATAATCTAGCCTCACTTCGATGAAGTCTGCTTTACGTTCCTCAGATTTTTCGATAAGCCTTAATGCCTCGTCAAGGCTTTTAGGTATAATGGAGACGCATATTTTCGCGATCAAAGCTCTAGGATCCTCTCTTCCTTGACTAGGGTTCCAAAATGCCTTCCGCCTTCGAGTATGCATGCCAAAACTTCGTCGCCGGGCTTCAGCTCCGTAACTGATATGGAGCCTTTCTCTGTTACAAGCCTAATGGTTTCAGCGTTCTGAGTTATAGTTTTGAAGTGTTTTCCATCGTGTTCCGCCTCAATGAGCAGCAGTGGCCGCCACTCGATTTTGACTCTTCCAATATTTGTGAATCTGACGTTGCCGTCTCTGTCCACTATCATTAGCTCTTCTCCAGCTTCAAGTTCTGAGAGGTATCTCGTCCTATTCGGAGAGAGCATAACGTAAAGGGATACTGGACCGGCATTCACCCTAAATGGTCTGGATTGAACGAAGGGGTTCTTGTGGACTTCCGCCTCTACTAGGAATAAGCATGCAGACTGGCATCCGAGAAGTAGACCCTCTCCTTCCTTCATTAAATCGCATGTGTCAACGCAGACCCTCGCACCTATCCCAATCTGTTTAACCTCGACAACCTTTACAGGTACAAGCTTAACTCGCGGAAGTTTCTTTTTAACTAGATAGGTAGCCCTTACAAGTTCTTCGAAACTGGAGGCTTTTAGGACTATTCCGTCGACTCCAAGTTCAAGGATTTCGAGCGCCAGCTTTGCCTCTTCAAGTGATGAAACCTCCGCCAAAAGCTTACTTCTTCCTCTGGTGTTTGCCACCAGGTTTTCCAGAGGTATAACTTTCCAGTCTAAACAGTGGATTATTATGTAGTCGGCTGAAAGATTCGTGGCTTTGATGGCTTCTTTCTCATCCTCAGCGTTCTTGACAACCACCCTAACAGCCACGGATTTTCCGGTTTTTCTAATTTTCGCTATTTCTACTCCATTGAAAGGTTCAAGCACTTTAATATCGCATTTTTCACCCTTTGCAGCGACCCTTATCCCTGCTTTCTTAACGCCGTCTACTTTGCGTTCGTCAGTAACGTAAATGGCATCAAATATTTGGTCCGCAGAACAGAGCATATTTTCTACAACACTTTTTGGGGTGGTTTCATCAACTTTAAGCCAAAGCTCTTTCAAATTTTCACTCCTCGGGGCCATCTACAACTCCTCATCGCATCACAAATAAGTTGACTCTTTCAAGAGGGCCATGGCTTCCTCAACATCTAAGCCCTTGTGAACTATTCCAACCAGAGCCCTTGTAATTGCTGTTGGGTTTTCATGCTGGAAAATGTTCCTTCCGATAGAAATCCCTGCGCAACCGGCTTCTACGGCGTTATAAACCATTTCCAGCAAGCTTCTGGTTGAGTCAATTTTTGGGCCGCCAGCGATTATCACGGGAACAGGGCATCCTTCAATAACTTTTCTAAAGGATTCGGGGTCTCCGGTGTAGTTTGTCTTTACAATGTCTGCGCCTAGTTCTGCGCCGATTCTTGCTACGTGGGCGACAAGCTGCGGGTTATGCTCGCTTCTCACGTTTTTTCCCCGCGGGTACATCATGGCAAGTAGAGGTACACCCCATTCGTCGCATTCGTGAGCCAACCGGCCCAACTCAGCTAGCATTTTATGTTCATGATCTGCGCCTATATTTACATGGATTGAAACGGCATCACATCCTAAACGGATAGCCTCTTCCACGTTGCAAACCTTTACCTTCCAATTAACGTCAGGACCCACGTTGGTGCTTGCGGAAACATGTATAATGAGTCCAAGCCTCTTAGTATTCACATTTTTTGCTATGCCTTTATGTAAAACAACGGCGTCCACGCCACCGGCGATAAGCTTGTCAATAATGCCTTGCATGTTTATGAGGCCTTGTATTGGACCACTTGTAACTCCATGGTCCATTGGAACTATCACTGTTTTGTTGTCATCATCAAATATTCTTCGCAGCCTTCTACTTTTTCCCGATGACATTTGCTATGCACCCCCATAATCTCGGTTCTCAACTAAAGATTTTCTTGCAATCATTAGAGCTTCCTCCGCGTGTGCCCTATCAACAAAGACATGAATCCCCGAGGCTACGGTAAATAACCCGTAGATGTTTATGTCCTTCATGCTTAGGGCTTCGGTCAAACTGCCCAATATTCCAGGAGTATCTTCAAGCTCTGCCTTTTTGATCTTGATTAGGGCAAGGTTCTTTCTCACAGCCATCGCTACAGCCTCAAGGCTATCATAAACGACCGAGTGCAGAGGTTCAAGAACTCTGTCAAGCATGGCTTCTGGAACATATACGATCAAGGAGTCATAATTAGCTGAAAAACCCAATATTTGAGCTTCTGCAATCTTTAGTTTTTGGATAACTTGATGCAAGATCTCTGGAGATTGGGAAAGGCCCTTTCCAACAATGGTGATGGACGCTATTTCTTCGGGAAAGTCGATGTTGGCAACATTTCTTAGGGAACCCTTGATGATAGTGCCTTCGACATTCAAGTCGCCGTAAGCGTGATTTATAATCTTAATATCCATCCAGTCCTCCTTATATTTTAGGGCCTTTTTCTGTAAGAACTTTTGAGAGGAGCCTGCAAGTCCAATTAACGAATTAACGTCTATTTGGGGAATTTTTCTTGCAGACTTTACAAGTTTAGGATCAGCCGTCATTATGCCATCTACATCCGTGACAAGTATAACCTGTTTAGCCCTAAGAGCCCTTGCTAGAATAAACGTCGTTACGTCGCTTCCGCCTCTACCCATAGTTGTAATTTTGCCATCTAATGTTTTGCCAACAAAACCTGGAATAACGGCTACAACTCTATCACTGAGCAATGGCAAGACGTATTTGGAAATTCTTTCCTCACATATTTCCAATATTGGATCAGCGTTCATCGGAATATTGTTCGTAATTATTGGCCAGTCTGAGTCTGATGGATCAAAGTAGCGGCATTTTACACCATTTGCTTTTAATGCTGCCGAGAATATTCTTGCACTTGTTCTTTCACCCATGGCTAAGACATCGTCAACTTCCATGCTACCTGCCATTATTTCGCAATTTGTGGCTTCTTTTACAGCTTCGAGCAGAAAATCGGTGGTTTTACCCATGGCGGAAACAACTACCGCAATTCTCGCTCCTCTATTTAACTCTTTTACGACAGCTTTGGCAGCATTGGATATTTTTTCACCACTTGATAAACTGCTTCCTCCGAACTTCACGACAAGAATGGAACCATGAACGCAATTTATGTTTTCTCCCACAACAAACCATCCCCGAAAGGAGAAACCGAACCAAATGAGGCCGCGGTTTCTCCTAATAAGTAAAGGTATAAGCAAACCAATAGCCACTAAAACCCAGTATGCACGACATTCGTGTGGCTATTGGTTTATTCATTGCAATCACTAAAAACGGTCATAATGTTATATTTATGCTTTATGGTTTTTAGTTCTAGTTGAAACTCTCCTCTGACTGTCTCCATCTTAAATTTAGACTGTTTATTTGGTTTCTGAAAATCCAATCACATCGTTTAGCGTCCCTATGATAATTATTTACTTTGCAACTTCCTCTTAAGTTCAACAGCATTTAATGCGTTGACAACGCATATTTTGTTGAGGGGTGCAGGCATTGGTTCGACAAGCGGTTTGTTTTCATCCGCTAGTCCAACCAACCTAATACTGCAACCCTTCTCGTAAGCTTTTCTTACGTTGCCTCTCATCGCCACTACAGCTGCTCCGTACATCATCGCCTACCGCAGCAATAGCGATATGGGTTAGCCGAAGCCGCCAGAATCTATGCGCAAGTCATTCACAAGAAGCTGCGGATGGATATTCGATAGCTATAATAGGGAATGGCGACAATATCAAAATTGTTTGCATAAGAGGAAGATAAGCGTGAAGATAGGCGAAGAAGTTATTAGAGACCATTTTGCCAGCTGGAAATCCAGACTGTCAAAAATACGTTTGGGATATGTCCAGAGATACACCCACTTGGTTAGGTCAGCTGATGAAGAAGCTGCCTCTAAAGAAAAGCGTGTTGATTGCCTATGAAGGAAAGTCCTCTAAAAGTTGCTTTTCAGGGAGAAAACGGAGCCTACAGCGAAGTAGCCGTCTATAAATACTTCGGCGTTGAGGTTAAGCCCATTCCATGCGAGACTTTCCAAGAAGTTTTTAGAAAGGTTGAATCAAGGCTTGTGGATTACGGTGTCTTACCGATAGAAAACTCAATTGAGGGCAGCGTAAACCAGGTCTATGACTTACTGTTGGCACATGACCTTATGATCTGCGGAGAAGTAATCGTTAAAATAAAACACTGCCTAATAGGAAACCCAAACTCTAATTTAGCCCGCATAAAAAGGGTTTACTCACACCCGCAGGCTTTAGCCCAATGCTCCAGGTTTTTGGAAAGGCTGAAGTGCGAGACAATACCGACCTATGATACTGCTGGCAGCGTCAGAATTGTTAAGAAAAGGGGATTAATGGAAGAAGCCGCGATAGCCAGCGAAAAAGCCGCTGAATTTTATGGAATGGAAATTCTTGCAAGAGATATATCCGACTGCCAAGACAATTACACCAGATTTGTGGTAATTTCAGAGACGGATGCACCGCCAAGCGACAACGACAAAACCTCAATAATTTTCTCAGTTAAACATGCTCCAGGCGCCCTCTACGAGGCTTTAGGCATATTTGCCAAAAGAAGAATCAATTTGACAAAAATAGAGTCTAGGCCGACAAAGAAAAAACCATGGGAGTACACGTTCTACCTCGACTTTGAAGGCCACAGAACTGAAACAAAATCCGCCGACGCTTTGAGGGAGCTTAAAGATAAAGCTTTGTTTATGAAAGTTTTAGGCTCTTTCCCAAAAGCTACTGTTTGACGCATAAAACTTTATATTAAACCATGTCTTTTTTAGGAAGTGTGGCGTGAAAGTGAGGGACCGCGTTCATAAAAGGCGATTGTGTTCACTTCTGAACTTTGGAGTCAAACGTTAAGACTTAACTTTCCAATTTTTAGGCTAATTTATGCTATAGTTTTCTTACAAAAACTTTCTCAAAATAATAGGAGGAGAGGAGATTCTTGAAAGTGAAATTCGCCATCCCAGCTGGTTCCTTGCAAAAAGCAACATTTGAAGTTCTTGAAAAAGCAGGATACCGTGTTTCAGGACAGGAAAGAAGCTACAAACCAGCAATCAACGACCCTGAAATCGAGTTGAGAATTTTAAGGCCTCAAGAGATCCCAATACTTGTAAGCGAAGGATTATATGACATTGGAATATCAGGTTTGGACTGGATTAGGGAAACCGGGGCAGATGTTGAGCTGCTTCAAAATCTCGAGTATGGCAAAGTAAGGCTTGTGACCGCTGTGCCGAAAAGCTGGACAGAAATAAACTCGATTTCCGGCTTACTTGAAAAATTTCTGGCCAGCGGTAAAAGCGTTAGAATATCCACAGAATATTTGAATATCACAGCGCATTACATTCAAAACAATTCTGTATATCGCAGATTTTTCGGCTATCTGGAGCCGCTAATCGTTACGCCGTGGTGGAGGAAGGGGATAAATTCAAAAGTTGTTATCTTTCTGTCATTTGGAGCCACTGAGGCTAAGCCTCCAGAAGTTGCAGACGCAATTGTTGATGTCGCTGAAACCGGAATGAGTCTTGAACAAAATAATCTAAAAGTCATTGAGGTTTTGCTGGAATCTACCGCATTTCTAGTAGCAAACAAGGAGTCTTTACAGTCTGAAAATCGGGAAAAAATCCTTGACGTAAAAGCCATGTTGAAGGGTGTAGTTGACGGATCAAAGAGACTTCACATATTTGTAAACGTTAGAAAAGAGAACTTGGGGCAACTCTTGAAAGAATTGCCAGCCTTAAAAAGACCTACGATATCTCCGTTGGCTGGTGAAGAATGGTATGCCGTTAACACGGTTATCGAAAGAGACTCTCTTTTCAGAATTCTTCCAATAATACGAAAGCTAGCTCAGGGATTGGTGATCCATGAACCGAGACAAGTCCTAGCTCTAGAAGAGGGTTAAAGTGATGAAAATCATAGATGCATCCGACATTGCAGCTGCAAAGCAGGAACTGCTAAAAATAAGGCTTCAAAGGAGAAACAGTGAACTAGAAGCTTACGTTAAGGAAATAATTAGGAAAGTCCAAACGGAGGGCGACGCTGCCCTAATAGAATTCACAAAAAAGTTTGACAAAGTTTCCCTAAACGCTGAAAGCCTCAAAGTCAGCCGGCAAGAGATAAATGAAGCCTATACGAGGGTCACGAAAGATCAAATCCGCGCCTTAGAGTCCATAAAGAAGCGGCTCGAAGCCGTTGAAAGAAGGCTTTTAGGAAGAGTAAGCGTAACTGTAAAGATTGGCGGGGTTCAAATCGACTTCTGTATACGTCCCTTGCAAAGAGTCGGATGTTATGTTCCAGGAGGAAAAGCAGCATATCCTAGCACTTTGTTAATGACGGTTGTTCCGGCTTTAGTCGCTGGTGTGTCAAATATTGTGGTGTGCTCTCCTCCAGATAGAAGTGGCTCGCTTAACTCTCTAACTTTGGTTGCAGCTGACATATGTGGAGTTAACGAGATCTACAAAGTGGGAGGACCCCAAGCGATAGCTGCCATGGCTTATGGCACCGAAACCATAAAGCCCGTGAACAAGATCGTCGGGCCCGGAAACATTTACGTGGCCACGGCGAAAGTGCTGGTTTCCCGCGATGTTGCCATAGATTTTCCAGCAGGCCCAAGCGAACTTCTGGTCCTAGCTGATGAAACGGCTAATCCTAGGTACATAGCCCTTGACATTTGTGCCCAAGCTGAACATGGACCAGACTCGATTGTGGGTTTAATTACAACCTCAAGAAGCCTCGCTAAAAAGGCTCTGTTGGATATAGAAAACATTTCGAAATCAACGCCCAGACGTGAAATCGTTGCAAAAGCGTTGTTGGACAATGGCTTCATAGCCGTGTGCAAGACACTGGACGGAATGGTTGAATTAACAAATAGCTTTGCGCCTGAACACGTTGAGTTGATGCTAAAAAACCCGGAGAAAGTCGTCGATAGAATTTTTACAGCAGGCATTATTTTAGTGGGTCCATATAGTCCAGCATCTTTAAGCGACTATCATGGTGGAACAAACCATGTGCTTCCAACAGGTGGATATGGAAAATTTTTCTCAGCTCTCTCTTGCCTGGATTTCGTGAAAAGAGTTGCGGTTTTTAAGTGTTCAAGAAATGGCTTGCTGAAAGCCATTGAGCACGTCAAGAGTTTGTCCGAGGCGGAGAATCTGCCGGGCCACTTTAAAGCGGTGAAGGAGCGGATTAATGTTGAAAAGTCAAGCTTGGAAGTGGGTTAAGCGAAAATTGAAAATGATGCGGCTTAATCAAGCCTTTAAAGAGCCCTATAAACGCATTGAGGGCTTGTCCAATTTCGAGAATCAGAAAGTGGCAAAGCTAAATTTGAACGAGAATTTCTTCATTCCCCGTGAAAAGCTTTTTGAACTTATCATCGAAGCCTTGGAGGATCTGGATCCCCGACTTTATCCCCAAGATGAGGGAGAAACGCTTCGAGACAAAATTAGCGAATACGTGGACTTTCCAGCCGATAACATCGTGATTGGTAATGGAGGTGACGAGTTATTGGAGAGAATTGCTCACTTATTCCTCGAGAAGGGGGAACAAGCCATAACAATTTCGCCCACCTTTTCCACATATCGTTTTGCGGTTAACCTCCAAAGAGCAAAGCTTATTGAAGTTCCTTTAAGGGAGGATTTTTCATTGGATGTTGACGGTTTGCTATCTAATGTAACACCAAAGACAAAAGTGCTTTTTTTGTGTTCGCCGAACAACCCAACGGCAAACCAATTTGAAATCGATGAAATCACGTTTATCTCTGAAAGTTTTCCGGGAGTCGTTGTTGTTGATGAGGCTTATGTAGAGTTTGCCGACTACTCTGCCGCACCCTTAATCAAAAAGTATGAAAATTTGATAGTTGTTAGAACATTTTCAAAAGCTTTCGGCCTCGCCGGGTTAAGGCTTGGCTACTGTATTGCAGACACTGAAATTGCCAGAGTACTTTCTGAAGGTGTTAGTCCGCCATTCCCCGTTAACATGGTTTCCTTAAAGGTCGGCGCGAAAATTTTGGAAAACATAGCGCTTTTCAAGGAAGCCGTCCTAAAAATTCGAAAAGAAAGAGAAAAACTGGTGAAAGCCTTAAACGACATCAATGGGGTAAAAGCCTTCGATTCTAAGACAAATTTTGTACTGTTTAAAACGGAAAAGCCTCTGGACGATGTTTACAACAGCCTACTGCAAAGGAGAGTTATTGTCAGAAAAATAGGTGATGTTCTGGGTTTTCAAAATTGTTTAAGAGCCACCGTAGGTTTGCCTTGGATGAACGCGAAACTTATTGACGCACTTAGGGAAATATGCTCCTAGTTGGAGGCACGGTTATGCGAACTGCCGAGGTTGATAGAAAAACGCTTGAAACAGAGGTTCATGTAAAAGTGAACCTAGACTCTGTTGGAAGGGCTGATGTATACACTGGAATAGCTTTTCTTGACCACTTGGTGACTACGTTAGCTTTCCACAGCCTGATTGATATTAAACTCTATGTTAAGGGAGACCTGAAACACCACATAGCCGAGGACGTGGCGATATGTTTAGGTCAAGCGATCAGAAAAGCCCTGGGGAACGGTGAAGGAATAGTACGGTTTGGATTCGCAGCTGTTCCAATGGACTGCTCTCTTGCTTTCTCAGCTGTTGACTTAGCGAAACGTCCCTACGCCAAAATTGACTTGAAACTTAGGGGCAAGAGGATCGAGGATATGTCATGCGAGGACATTAACCACCTCCTAGAAATTTTAGCAACGTCCATGCAAGCCAACATTCATGTTTGGACCCAGTACGGAGCAAATGACCACCATAAAGCTGAGGCAGCCTTCAAGGCTCTTGCCCTTTCGCTTAAACAAGCCATCACTATTGATCCTAGAAGGAAAAGTATCCCAAGCGTTAAAGGAGTGATTTAATGCCCAAAGCAGTCATCATTGACTATGGAGTGGGCAACCTCTACAACCTCAAACATGCATTAAGCGAGGTTGGATTTTCACCGTCAATTGGACTTTCCAAGGCGCTTCTCAAACAAGCTGATGTGGTGATTCTTCCCGGAGTTGGAAACTTTTCAGCGGCTATTAAAAGGTTAACCATCGTGAAGGAATATTTAACTGATTTGGCTAGAAATGGGGCTCCCTTTTTTGGCATATGCTTAGGGATGCAACTTTTATTCAGAAAAAGTGAAGAGGGAAATGGTGAAGGTTTGGCGCTTCTGGAGGGCGGAAACATTCGGTTGCCGTGCTCTGTTAAGGTTCCCCACATGGGCTGGAACACCGTTACAATAGTTAAGCCGACAGTGCTATTCGAAAGTCTAGAAGATCCATTTTACTGCTACTTTGCCCATTCATATTATCCGATTCCAGATGACAGAAACGTTATCTGCGCCGAAACCACATATGGCGTAAAGTTTGCCTCCGTTGTTGCAAAAAACAACATTTTAGGGACACAGTTTCATCCAGAAAAGTCTGGAGACGTTGGTTTAAGGTTTCTCGAGAACTTCTCCAATTTCATCAAGAGGTGAATATCAATGAAGATTTTTCCAGCCGTTGACATTATGGATGGGAAGGTTGTGAGGTTGTTTAAGGGTCTTCCAGAAACAGCTAAAACATACATTGGGCTAGAGAATCCCGTGGCTGTAGCTAAAAAATGGGAGAATGAGGGGGCTGATGGTCTTCATGTTGTGGACTTGGATGCTGCCCTCGGTAGGGGTGACAACTCTGACACAATTTTTGAGATAGCTCGGAATGTGAAAATACCAGTGCATGTCGGGGGAGGAATAAGAAGTGAAGAAATGGCTGAAAAATTTCTCAGCATGGGAATAGACAAAATCATAATTGGAACATTGGCTTTCAAGAAGTCGAAAGCCTTAGTAAGGCTTGTGGAAAGGTTCGGCGACCATATCGTTATAGCTTTAGATTATAAGGAAAATGGTAAAGTTATGATTGAGGGGTGGAGAGAGACTGTTGAACTCGGTGTAGAGGATGCTATACAGAAGTTCCAGAAGCTTAAAGTTAAAACCTTCTTGCTAACCTCGGTGAGTAGAAATGGAACCCTTAAAGGAGTAAGCGTTAACATTGTAAAGAAGGCTTGCACATATAAGGAGGCAAGGGTGATAGCAGCAGGCGGAATACAGAGTTTAAATGATTTGGCACTTTTAAAAAGTATAGGGGTTTACGGTGTGGTGATCGGGAAAGCACTGTATGAGGGGATTTTCTCGTTAAAAGAGGCTTTAAAAATCGCTAGAGAGGGGTGAAAGTATGCCTCTAACGAAACGGATTATACCATGCCTAGATGTTGATCACGGAAAAGTCGTTAAGGGCGTACATTTCCTAAATCTGAAAGACGCAGGAGACCCTGCAGAATTAGCCAAAAGATACTCTGAAGAAGGCGCTGACGAACTTGTCTTCCTCGACATAACGGCTTCATCTGAAAAACGGAAAATATTGAAGGATGTCGTTAAAAGGGTTGCCTCGGAAATAGACATTCCCTTCACGGTTGGCGGCGGAATCCGTAGTCTTTCAGATGCGAGAACAACTCTCTGCGGCGGCGCGGATAAAGTGTCAATAAACACGGCGGCAGTAGAACAACCCAGCCTAATCACAAAGCTTTCAGAAAGCTTTGGGCGACAATGCGTCGTTGTCGCCATCGACGCTAAAAGGCGATATGAGGAAAAAAGGGGAAAAATCACCGTTGAAACAAAAGAAGGGAGATGCTGGTTCGAAGTGTACACCTATGGAGGACGTAGGCCTACAGGGTTAGACGCTATTCAATGGGCGGCAAAAGTTGAGCAATTAGGCGCTGGAGAAATCCTCCTCACCTCCATGGATAGGGATGGAACTGAAAAAGGGTTTGACTTGGAATTAACTAGAAGCGTTTCCGAAAATGTGAACATCCCTGTTATTGCAAGCGGAGGGGCAGGCTGTCCCGAGCATTTTCTGGAAGTACTTTCTATTGGGAAAGCTGATGCCGCTTTAGCTGCCTCAATATTTCACTACAACAAGTACACAATACAGTTTATTAAGAGGTTTTTAAGAGCAAGGGGGGTTGAGGTTCGACTTTGAACACCAAAAAAATTGAAATTCAGCAACTGAACTTTCAAAAAGGCGATGGCTTAATTCCAGTAGTAGTGCAGGACATAAACACTAAGGAAGTTTTAATGCTAGCCTATACAAACCTCGAAGCCCTAAAAAAGACCATGGAAACTGGATACGCACATTACTGGAGCAGATCTAGAAACAAACTTTGGATAAAGGGCGAAACTTCTGGAAACGTTCAGAAAGTAAAAGAAATCTTTGTGGACTGCGACCATGACGCATTGCTTTTCTTGGTGGAACAGAAGGGAAACGCTTGCCACACTGGACAAAGGACATGTTTCCATAACCAATTAGAAAGAGAAGGTTAATGCTATTTTGCTTCTCGAGTTATTTCGTTTCTAATTCTTTGACATTTTTCTGTCGCTTCCTTTACAGCCCTCATTAAGGCTTGTCTAATTTGGCTTCCTTCCAGTTCATAAATGGCTTCAATTGTTGTTCCGCCCGGCGCCGTCACCATATCCTTTATTTTGGCAGGGTGTTCTTGTGTTTCCAGGATTAGCTTTCCGGTTCCTAAAACGGTTTGGGCTGCACTGTAGAGGGCAAGGTTTCTCGGCAAGCCTACCCTTAATCCAGCATACATCAAAGCCTCAATGATTATGGATATGTAGGCTGGTCCGCTCCCGCTTAAGGCTGTAATGGCGTCCATATATTTTTCTTCAACTTCTTGACAAGATCCCATAAGGCTCAATAGTTTCTCAATCTTTTTCTTGTCGCTTTCCGTGACTTCTCCATCGCAGCAGTAAGCCGTGAAAGATTCTTGAACGAGAGCGGCAATGTTTGGCATAGTCCTAACAAACTTCGCGTGAGGGGCAATTCCTTTATAAAACCTTAAAGGAATGGTAGCTGCCGTTGATATCACGAGTTTCCCTTTAATTTCGCCGCTTATCTCCTTAATAACATTCTCAACATCACCGGGCTTCACGCATAAAAATATGATGTTAGCTTTGCCTGCTGCCTCCTGTTGTTTATGGTTATTTTCGCTCCTAACGCTTCAAGCTCCTTGATTTTTTCCAGGCTACGTCTTGTAGCGATAACCTGCCCTCGTACCCTTTCTTTCACAAACTTTTGACTATGGCTCCGCCAATCATGCCAGCTCCTATAACTGCTATATTCTCCAAATCATCACCAACTGATCTTCAAGTAGTGAACGCGAAATACTCGACGAAAGCTTATATATATAGAGTTTCCTTAGGAAACGCCGTTCATATTTTTTAAAAATTGAAGGTGTGGCTTTACATTATATTTCTTTTAACTGTTTTTTCCCGCCATTAAAAATTGTAATGTGCCTATAGCCCACTTCTTTTATTAAATTTAAAGCCTTATCAAAATCAATCCCCACGAATTCCGGTGTATGGGCGTCTGATCCAAGGGTTATTTGGACTCCTTCCTCATAGCATATTTTTAAAAATCGCTTGTTAGGGTATATTTCCCTACAAGGATGCCGTAGCCCGCTTGTATTAACT
>JAGTQI010000043.1 GCA_018396955.1 Candidatus Bathyarchaeota archaeon
TGGTTATTATGAAGGCGGTCCTGATTTAGGTGTAAGGGCGTGTTTAGAAGGGATAAGTCCGGAGGTAGAGGAGAAAATTAACGTTTTGGAAGAAAGGCGGAAGGAGGCTAACCGCAAGCTACTGGGAATGTTATACCGTGAAAGGCTAAAGGAAACAAAGCATATCCAATGGTTTGATGCTGGTGATTTGTACGCTGGTATGGGAACAAAGGTTGTTGGACAATTCTGTTCCTTCCTTTCCTATCAAGCACGGCTAATAAAGCCCAACAAGTACATACTAGGCTTTGTCAATGTGCCACCAGTGATACCGAAATGGGGAAAACTTAAGGAAAAATTTGTAAAGGCGTCTGTCCGTGTACCAAAACCTATGCAACAACTAATTGATGGTGGAAAACTGCCAGGGGCAGTTAACCTTTTAGAAAAGGCTTCTGAAGGTTTTGGGATGGCTGACGGACATCAATATGCTGCAAACGTCGTTTTGCCGGCAGATAGAAAGATGGAACTGCTAAAGAACGCTGAAAGGATTATAAAGTGAATTTTCAAGCTTCTCCTCAGAACCCCGCCTTAATCGGGTTACGGGGCTTCATAAGCTCTCTCAAAAATGCTGTCGCATATGACCCACGATGCAAAGTGAAGCTTATTCTCACCATGTTCTTTCGCGGATTAGCGTGGTCGTTGGATATTTCCTCCACTTTGAAATCTTTTAATGTTGTTAAGGCTATGCGTAAACCACCTTTTAGGCTCAGTTCTGGCATTCCTTTTATTTTAAAGTTCTCGAGGGCTATGTCTTCTTCCTCCAGAATCTGTTTTTCAATTTCACCTTGAACGCCTTCTGATAAGCGCTGCCCAAAACCAACCAGCGGAATTGCCAAGCACATTTTACCGGAGGCTATTGCGCTGTTTATTTCGGATATTTTTTCTTGGCTTACAATTTCATGCAGCTTCGGGCTTGGCAACCCCGTAGTCTCAATTTTAACCACGTAATCTCCCGCCTCTGCAACGTTTAAAGGGATCCCAAGCGCGATTCTTTTGCTCAAAAATCTGTTAAATATATAAGCTTGATAAGCCTGGGGGAAGAGTTTACGTAGAATTACTGGCAACCTCCGGAAGGCACCTTTAAAATCATCTGGTTTCTTTGCTAAATGCTCGAGCATTAAGCGTTCATAATGCAGGTGTTCGGGAAAGGTTTCTAAGGCTTTCTTAAAGTCTTGCGTGCAATAAAGCTCTTCACGGGCAATTCTTGCTTCTTCATGTTCAAGAGGATATGGTTTAGCGAGAAAAATCATCGCCGCTTTACGAAAACTGCCTTTAACAATGGCTTTCCCGACAAGATGAGTTATCGGGCGAATTGTGCCAAAACGTTGGTGCCCAAAAAAGTTTGGCATTCCGCGTAATGTCGCAATTTCTTTGGCGACTTTTTCTATTCTTTGCATGATTGCCGGTTTTGTATGGCTTATAGCGCGTATTACTATTTTAAAAGAGTTTCCAAGTAAATAGTATGGCGAGAGTTTGGTCTGAAAATAGCCCACGGAAGCGATTTTTATGTCTTTAATGCTTAAATTTTTGACATCTTCAGGCTTAGCGTCTTTAATTGTTATGTGCTGCGCGGTGAGAGCCTTTGCATCCTTAATTCCGGCAATATGAATTTTTTGTGGACTTATGCCTAGCTGTTTTGCGATAGCCTCAAGAGCTTGAAAAGTATCCCAATCCCGCTTAATTAGAACGCAAAGTAAATAACGGCTGGTTGAAGACCATTTTTGAGTTGAAGGTGACGTATAAGGAGTAAGGGCTTCCGCTTTTGAACCGTTAACTAGCAATTCTTCAACGACAAAATCTTCACATGACTGCCTTATGACGCCTCCAATGCCAGGAGAACTTGTAGCGTAAACCTCTATTCCAATGCTTTTTTCAAGTCTTGAAACGCGCACAGTTAAACCTCAATCATAAGAGTGGAAGATTTCCAGTAATCTTGTCAACTTTGTCGGTTGGGGCTGGTCCTATTCCTAAACATGTTACCGTTCCGGGTGGAATTTCCGTTAAACCTCTATCAACGATTAAGGCACAAGGCAAAGCCATTTCTCTTGCTTGTTTTTCCAGTTTTAGAAGTTCCTCTTCGCTTTTAACCTTTACAACAATTTTACACTGGCCCTCATTTAGCCAAGCTTTCCACCATTCTTTCCTGTGTTTGCGGGCCTCCTCTGCTGCAGACACAGCCGCGTGACCTACTTGAGCAGCGGCTTTTCCTTTGCTGAGTTTTAAGTCTGAACGAAAGGCTATGACTTGCTTGTAGCGAAACTCACTCATAACGGTTCAGCCACTGCTACATTCCCGAAATCCGGTTTTAAGGTTTCCCCAAAAGATAATTGAGAAAGAGAAAGGCAAGCAACGTTAAAGCCTTCGGGTTCTGCGCAAGCTTAAGGAGGGTTCGCCCTTGGAAATCCACTTCCTTCAAATTTTTGAAAACTTCATTTAACCGTATCTTCTCACAAAGGCCTATAATGTTGTCTAACTTTTTGTCCGAGAAACCGTCCAGCGTCTCCTTGATTTTAAGCATAATTTTCATATCGAAACCAAACATTTTCATGAAGCGTCTCTGGTACATGCCAAGAAATTCTGCTGAAAAATCATTTTTGTCCAAAGCCTCTGCAGCAACATCAGCCGCAATCCGTGCACAGTTCAAGCCTAATATTATTCCACCGCCTGTTGTCGGTTTCACTTGAGAGGCTGCGTCTCCAACCGCGAGAAAGCCATTAGTGTATGCCTTCGGTATTGGCCCTCCAAGTGTTATTGGATGATAAGATTCTCTAATTATTTTTGCAGTTCGTAGTTTTACAGAGACTGCTGGATGCTTGCTTATAAGTCTTTGCAGAAGTATTCTTGGGTTTCCAGTTTTTGTTGCCAAGCCAACTTTTGACTCCATCTCGTTTTTTGGGATTAGCCAAGCATAAAATCCCGGGGCGTAGTTTCTTCCAAGAATAACCTCAACTATGTCTGTTTCAAGGTCTTTAACGTTTTCAACTTCAACTTGAGCCCCCTTGACAATTTTGTCGCTCTTTGGTGGAGTTAATAGTACTTGTTTCAATAGTCCTGCAGAGATTCCCTCCGCATCTAAAGTTATCCTGCCAAAAAATTCAGATGATTTGTCATATCGCCTAATAACAACGCCCTTCACCAACCTCCCTGCAAATACTGGAGATTTGACCCTTGTTCCCAAACTATAGTGTGCACCGAATTTTTGCGCCAATTCTGCGACGTATTTGTCAAACAAAGTTCGGTTAATAACACAAGTTATTGGTTTAGCTAATCGAACCGTAAACACCGTGCCATTTGGAGAATAAAATTTTGCTCCTACAAATGTATTTTCAACAATACCTTTTGGCAGGGGGTAAAGCCCAAGATTTTTTAAGCCGTTGATGCTAACGTGTCCGGCACAATGGCATGGGACACCAATTTCATCGTGCTCTTCAAAAACTGTTACGTTAAATCCCTTTTTTGAAAGGTTTAGGGCGCTGAAGGAGCCGCATGGACCTCCTCCAACAACTATTACATCTGAGAAGTTTTCCATCTGTTTGCACTTTGAAGTTCCAAAGTTACTTGAAAAATTAGGTTATGGGTTTACGAGCTCAACCCGTTTCTTTCCACGGATAAGCGACGTCGTTCGTATTTTTCCGCCTATTTCAAGTTGCATTAACGCCTTGTTGAAGTCTTTGTATCCGATGTCTTTGAATTCTTCGCTTAGATATTCAAAGAGCTCAGCATCTGTCATGGCTCCTTTCTTTTTTAAGATTTCAAGCAGCACGTGATAGACTGGTTGGGTTTTCCATAGTTTTGTTGGCATAAATTTTTCCTCTTAGGCCACTGGTGTTGCTGGTTTCTGGACTTGGCGAACTTGTTGCATGAAGCTCTTGTACCATTTCTCCATATCTGGCGTTATGGATGGCCCTATTCGCTTCATAGCCTCTTCAAAATCTTTCATCGTAACCTCCTTTGCATTTATGTCCCTTCTAAGGGCTTGCATAGCTGCCTCTCTGCAGACAGCTTCGATGTCTGCGCCGGAATAGTTCTTTGTCATAGCTGCCAAAGTTTCTAGGCTTACATCTTTGGCAAGGGGCATGTTTTTGGTGTAGATTTTTAATATTTGTAGGCGGCTTTTTTCATCTGGTTCCGGCACATATATAAGCCTGTCAAACCTTCCTGGGCGAAGCACTGCAGGGTCGACTATGTCTGGTCTGTTTGTGGCAGCAATTACAACTATGTCTTCTAGGGTGACTATGCCGTCCATCTCCGTCAGAAGCTGGCTTATTACACGCTCTGTTACGCCACTATCCGCAAATCCTAATCCTCGTCGCGGCACAAGCGAATCAATTTCATCGAAGAATATGACTGCTGGTGCTGCCATCCGCGCTTTTCTGAAGACTTCCCTTATGGCTTTTTCAGATTCGCCAACCCACTTGGAAAAGACTTCTGGACCCTTAATTGTTATGAAGTTGGCTTCACTTTCTGTTGCCACAGCCCTAGCCAGCAACGTCTTACCACAGCCAGGGGGGCCATAAAGCAGTATGCCTTTTGGAGGTTTTATCCCCATTCGCTTAAAAATGTCGGGATGCTTTAGGGGCCACTCAACAGCCTCTCTAAGCTCCTGTTTAACTTCCTCTAGTCCGCCAATGTCGTCCCAGTGAACCGCTGGGACTTCAACGTAAACTTCCCGCATGGCTGTCGGCGTAACTTCTTTGTATGCGTTTAAGAAGTCTTCCATTTTAACCTCCATTTTTTCCAGAACTTCCGGTGGTATGCGCTCTTCTTCAAGGTTTATCTGCGGCAAGTATCGTCTCAACGCTTTCATGGCTGTCTCTCTGCAGAGTGCCGCCAAGTCGGCACCGGTATATCCGTGGGTCATTTCAGCCAACTTCTTAAGGTCCACATCTTCAGCCAGCGGCATTCCCCGCGTGTGAATCTGAAGAATTTCATATCGCCCCTGCTTGTCTGGAACGCCTATCTCAATTTCTCTGTCAAACCTTCCCGGTCTACGGAGGGCAGGGTCAAGGGCGTTAGGTCTATTGGTTGCGCCTATTACTATTACGTTTCCTCTTCCAGATAAGCCATCCATTAGGGCTAGTAGTTGTGCCACAACTCGCCTTTCAACCTCCCCCGTTACCTCTTCTCGTTTTGGCGCTATGGCGTCCAATTCGTCGATGAATATTATGCTCGGGGCGTTCTGCTGAGCTTGTTGGAAGATTTCCCTTAAGCGTGCTTCGGACTCACCGTAGAACTTACTCATTATTTCCGGTCCATTTATAGAGAAAAAGTTAGCTTCCGACTCGTTTGCTACAGCTCTAGCCAGCAAAGTCTTCCCGCATCCAGGCGGGCCATGTAGCAGTACCCCTTTCGGCGGCTCTATGCCGAGTCTCTGGAAGAGTTCCGGATGCCTCAGTGGAAGCTCCACCATCTCGCGCACTCTTTGGATTTCCTCATGTAGTCCGCCTATATCCTCATAGGTTGTTCGTGGCACTCCTTTTCCTTCAGGGGCTGGTTCGCTCAGAATTGTTAGCTTAGTTTCTGGAGTTACTTTGACAATGCCGTGGGGGCGAGTTTTCGTGACGACAAATGGTATGGCGTGTCCGAGCATCATGACGAGAGTTGTGTCTCCCTCGACTAGGGTTCTTTCCATTAAGCGGTTTTTGACAAAGTTTGTGAAGTCTTCATCCACATTTAGGCGCATGTCCACCGGCGCAAGCGTGACATTTAGCGCTTCCTTAACTTTTGCTGGTCTTACAATGACATATTCGTTTATGGCTACTCCTGCATTTTTGCGGGTGAATCCATCGATGCGTATTATGTCGCGATTTTGGTCTTCACTGTAGGCTGGCCATGCTATGGCTGATGTTGTTCTTTTGCCGACTATTTCTATTACATCACCGGCGCTTATGCCTAGCTTCTGCATTGTTCTCTGGTCTATTCTGGCAATTCCTCTGCCAACATCTCTTTGTCTTGCATCTCCGACGCGAAGCTGAACTTCACTCACTTAAAACCCTTCCATAATGTTGGCTGCTCTGTTTCGAAACACGTTAAATTTCTATATAAAGGTTTAACATTATCTGTTTATCCTTCTAACCATTATTGTTTGCACCTGACTTATTTCGCTTATCTGCTCGAACCGTCTTTCCAACTCTTCAAGCACACCAGTCTTGTCTTCGGGGATTTTGATAGCGCAAATCAAAGCGTTCAAGCCGAAAGCTATAGGCTCTTCACCGTAACCATATATGGTGGCGAATTCTGGTAAAGAAGCCTCAATCTTCTTCTTCAAATCCTCAAAGTTCACGGTTATATCTATTGGAAAAATTTTGTAAGAAATTACAACACTTCCCAAATTTTACACCTCCTTACGGTCCGATAAAACCGCATTTTGGACATTTATACTGGCGTCCAAATTTTCGGCATTTTGTGCAGCGCCTAATCAAGATTTCTCCACAGTTTGGGCAGAGAAACTTTGTAGCCTCAGCTCCAGGTGGGATAGGTTTGCCGCAGCTTGTACACGTGACTAAGGTTATTGTTGCTGCTTTTTCTGCCATTTCCATTCCTCAAGGGTGATGGTTGTAATTGTCAAGCTTCCTTATAAAATGTGCTGTACTTTGGTGTTCGCAAATTTATTATCCTACTTTAAACTTATGCATAATTCAGCGGGAATCATTTTGGGAGTAAACCTTCGAGACATTGTCCCGAAAACGGTCATAAGGCTTGAGGATTTAAGTGGTAAATCTATAGCCATAGACGCTTATAATGCGCTTTATCAGTTTTTGGCCATAATACGGCAGCCTGATGGCACACCATTAAAGGATAGTAGCGGGCGTATTACAAGCCATTTAAGCGGTCTTCTATATAGGACAAGCAACCTTGTGGAGTTAGGTATCAAACCCATATACGTTTTTGATGGAGTGCCGCCGGCCTTAAAGGAGGTTGAAATTAAAAGGCGTATGAAGACTAAAGAAGAAGCCCTCATAAAGTATGAGCAAGCCCTAAAGGAGGGCAGGATTGAAGAGGCTAGAATGTATGCGCAAGCCACTGCAAGCCTTAAGGATTACATGGCCGAGGACAGCAAACGCCTCTTGGATTTGATGGGCATCCCATGGATTCAGGCTCCAAGTGAAGGCGAGGCTCAAGCTGCCCATGTGGTTAAGCGGGGAGATGCGGACTACTGTGCAAGCCAGGACTATGACAGCTTACTTTTCGGCGCGCCCCGCCTAGTTAGAAATGTAGCGATTTCTGGAAGGCGGAAGCTTCCAGGGAAAAACGTTTACATCGAAGTTGAGCCCGAAGTTATTGAGCTTGAGCGGGTTTTGAAGGGGTGTGAAATAACTTACGAACAGTTAATTGATGTTGGAATATTGGTGGGAACAGACTTCAATCCTGAGGGCATAAAGGGGCTTGGACCAAAAACAGCCCTAAAACTCATAAAGGAATATGGAAGTCTGGAGAATGCCCTACCTTATATTGAGGATGCCGAATTTCCAGTTGAGCCGCAAAAGATTAAGGAGATTTTCCTACATCCAAAAGTTACGGACAATTACAAAATTGAGTGGCGGGAGCCCGACGTGGAAGGAGTTATAAACTTTATTTGCTGTGAAAGGGACTTTTCCGAAGATCGTGTCAGAAAAGCTTTGGAAAAGATGCAAAAGGGGATATCTAAGCTTAAAGGGAAAACAACGCTTGAAAGATGGTTTGGATAAACTGGATATAGAAATCTTTAATCCATCTTGTACTGAATAGAACAGTTTCTCATGAGGCGAAGAGAGTGCGCAGCCAAATTCCGCTTCCAGTAGATGAGCTTCCGACAAAATGGTATAACATCTTGCCAGACTTGCCTGAACCACTTCCACCGCCAAAAGAGCCAGAAACTGGTCCGTCGCGAATGGAGTTTTTGGCTAGAACTATGGTGAAGGAGTGTTTAAGGCAGGAGATGTCAAGTGAGCGTTGGGTTCCAATTCCAGAAGAAGTGCGTGAGCTTTACCTTCACATGGGTAGGCCTAGACCCCTTTACCGTGCGATAAGATTGGAGAAATATTTGGGGCTAAAGAGGGTTAGGCTCTATTACAAGCGGGAAGATTTGTCTCCGACGGGTTCTCATAAAACTAACACGGCGGTTGCTCAAGCCTACTACGCTATGAAAGAGGGAAAAACAACATTGACGACGGAAACTGGCGCCGGGCAGTGGGGGACCGCTCTTTCTTATGCTGCGCGGCTTTTGGGTTTAGACTGTGTGGTTTTCTGGGTTAAATCTGTTTATGACTGGAAGACGGATCGAAGAACGTTAATGAAGCTGTTGGGCGCAAAGGTTTACGCTTCGCCAAGTCAGCAAACAAGGATTGGCAGAGAGGTTTTCTCCAAGAATCCTGAGCATCCAGGCTCATTAGGAATAGCAATATCAGAAGGTCTAGAGTATGCGGAGACTCATGAGGATGCTGTTTATTGTTTAGGTTCCGTCCTCAACCATGTGTTGATGCACCAGTCTATAATCGGGTTGGAAACCATAAAGCAGTTTGATCTTATAGACGAAAAACCGGACTTGATAATCGGCTGCCTTGGAGGGGGCTCAAACTTTGGAGGTATAGCCTTACCCTTTATCGGTGAGGTTTTGAGAGGAAAACGCGAGTGTGGATTTCTGGCTGCTCAGTCAATGGCTGCACCTAACCTTGTTAAGGGCGAGTATCGTTATGACTTTTGCGATGTGGCTGAATATACGCCACTCTTGAAAGTTTATACTTTGGGGCATAAAGTTGAGATGCCGCCCATAAAGGCCGACGGCTTACGGTATCACGCAGCTGCCCCAATAATAAGCCTCCTTAAGCATCATGGACTAGTGAAAGCGGTGGCTTACCCCACAGATGAGAAGGCAGTTTTTGAAGCTGCAAGAATTTTCCTACAAAGCGAGGGATGGCTGCCTGCCCCGGAGTCTAGCTATGCCATTCGCGCTGGAATAGACGAGGCTATAAAGGCTGAGAAAGCCGGAGTTGAAAAAGTAATTTGTATGAATATTAGCGGGCATGGTTTTCTAGACTTAATGGCGTATAAAGAAAAACTTGAAACTGGCTAAAAGCTAGAGTTTGTGTCCATAACGTCCAGTTAAAGGCACGAAGGCGACGCCACCTAAATTCTCCCGTGTAATTTTTCCGTCAGCGCTCTTCACAACTTTTATTAAACTTTGGAATAGGTGTATGTTTCCAACTGGAATAAGCATTATTCCACCATTTTTCAGTTGTTCGATTAGGGGTTTTGGTATGTCTGGAGCTGCTGCTGTGACGACTATTCTGTCGTACGGCGCTTTTTCTGGGTATCCCATAGAGCCGTCTCCGCAAATTATTGTGACTCGGTCACCGTATCCGGCTTTCATGATGTTTCTTCTTGCAAATTCCGTTAATCCTTCAATTATTTCGACCGTGTAGACATGTCCCCACTCGCTTCTGGGCGCTTCGCTTGGCGCCACTATTTCAGCTATTGTGGCCGCGTGCCATCCTGAGCCTGCTCCCACTTCGAGGACCTTGTTGCCTACTTCCAATTGAAGGGCTTCATTCATTATTGCAACCATGTCTCGCCTAGCCCGGCTTGAAGTCCGGGGCTATGTGGCGCTGAAACCGTCTGCCCAAAACCAATTGGAAGAGGCGTATCCACAGCGCTGTAGGATCGCATGTTTTCCGGTAGGAACTTTGTTCGAGGCACTTTGCGCATTGCCTTAATAACTCTTGGAGAGCGAAGTACGCCCTCCTTTATCAGATTCTCAATTAGTTGTTCCCAGTCTTTCTCCAAATTTTGCACCATATCAAAATAAGTGGATTGGGCATTTAACTAATTTGCATTACAAATTTTGAATGCACTACTTTACAGTTACAGACTTCGCAAGGTTTCTGGGCTTATCTGGATCGTATCCCCTTTCAACAGCCATATAATACGCAAAGAGCTGCAGCGGAACAACGAAGGGTATGGGTGACAAAACATCCGGTATGCCCCTCGGCACTTCAACATAGTCGTCCGCTAGCTTTTTAATTTCCTCGTCGCCTTCTTCGATGATGGCTATTATTGAGGCTCCTCTGGCTTTCATCTCCATAATGTTCCCTATTATAGTCTTATGTGTATCGTCTTTGGGGCATATAAAAACCACGGGGAACCCCTCTTCAATGAGGCTTATTGGTCCGTGTTTGCTTTCGCCAGCCGGAAACGCGATCGACGGGACGTAAGCTATCTCCATAAGTTTAAGTCTGCCCTCATAAGCTGTGGCTGTGCTTATACCCCTTCCCAAAAAGAAGAAAACCTTTGAATCCTTGTATTTTTTCGCCACGGCTTTGACTTTCTCCTCTTGCGTGGTGATCACTGTTTCCACAATGTCTGGAAGCTTCTTTAACTTCGCATCTATAAAGTCCATCTCATCCTGCGAAATTTTACCTCTCTTTTTTGCAAGTCTCAGCGCAAGCTGGGCGAGAACTGAAAGTTGTGAGGTGAAGGTTTTGGTTGCAGCTACGCCGATTTCTGGGCCGGACTGCTGGCTGATGTAGACTCGTGAAATTCTTGTTAGTGTTGAACCGATAACATTTGTAAGTCCAAGGACGGTTGCGGCTCTTTGTCGTGCAGTGTTTACTGCGGCGAGGGTATCTGCTGTTTCACCTGACTGGCTTACAGCCAATATTGTGCTGTCAATGTTTACTGATTTCCCGTGCTGCTCGATAAATTCTGAGGCTATTACGGGATACGTGGCTAGATAGGCTAGTTTGGAAAACATGTAGGATGCTGCCAAACACGCGTGGTATGATGTGCCACAAGCCACTAGAAACACTTCTTTTGCGCGGTCCAAAAATGTAGCCATCAAATCAAGGTAATGCTCCTGCAACCTCAAAGTGTTTCTTAAGCATGCAGGCTGCTCATGAATCTCCTTCAACATAAAGTGGGGGTAGCCTTGCTTAACAGCCATTTCAGGAGTCCAATCAATAAACTTTGGCTCTCGGATTACCGGGCTTAAATCTAAAATTTTCCTGATTTCAAAGCCTTCAAAGGATAGGGTCACCAGCTCTCCGTCTTCGACAATGACTGCCTTCCTGGTTAATGGCAAAAAAGCTGGGATGTCTGAGGCGCAGTAAAGCGCATTTTCTCCAATTCCCACAACAAGCGGGCTTTCGTGCCTAGCACAAACTATTTTGTCCGGCTCTTTCGACGAAAGAACCGCAATAGCGTAGGAACCCTCAAGCCTCCGCACAGCCTCGAGAACAGCGTTCACAAGTCCAAAAGAAGGATTTGTTTTAAGTGCCTCTTCAATAAGATGGGCTATCACTTCCGTATCCGTTCTAGATTGGAAAGTGTGGCCTTTCCCTTCAAGTTCAAGCTTCAGCTCAGCAAAATTTTCGATAATTCCGTTATGGACAACAGCTATTTGACCGCTACAATCAACATGGGGGTGTGCATTAACCATTAACGGCGCCCCATGCGTGGCCCATCTTGTATGGCCTATGCCTATAGAACCTGGCAAATCGTCAAGGTTATGGATTTTGTGAACTTCATCTATTTTCCCAGCGTCTTTTTTGATGTAGATTTTTCCATCATGGATTGTTGCTTCCCCAACGGAGTCGTAGCCCCGGTATTCAAGCCTTTTAAGGGCTTGGTGTATTAGTGGTGCGGCGGCTCCCTCCTTTAGAATGCAGCCAAATATTCCACACATGCTTGATGCCACTGTTCCCTTTTGTCTGAGTTTTGCAGCCATATTAAGGGACTGCTTTGGTAATAAGCATTTTTAAGAGAAAAATTTCAGATCTAAAAATCGTTTATAGGCTTTTTTCGTGTTTATTCGCTGTTAAAAGCTTAGTTTCCTAGTTAATTCTTGATAACATTGTTAAAAATTTTATAACTGTTCATTTATGATAGCACTTTCCTCGCTAGCTCAGCGCCTAGAACCATGTTCCTCAACTTTGCAAAACTTACTTCCCACGTTCTGGTTCTTAATCCGCAGTCTGTACTCACAAAAATTTTGCTAGGGTCTCCAATGATTTTGGCGGCGTTGAGTATTCTGTCCCTTACCAACTCTGGCGGTTCAATAAAATCTGTGTGAACGTCTATGACGCCTAAGCCATAGTTTCCCCTAAAACCATAGTCCTCAAATAGTTTTAGTTCCCTATAGCCTATTCGCACTTCACCAATTCCTGTTTGTCTGCTATCTCTGTTGGCGAATTCAAGGGCTAGTTGGCTGCAATTTCGCAGTTCGGTAGCATATTTCGCCAGCACTTCATAGTTGCTGTAGCAGTTGTGGAGGCTAAAGGTGCAATTAAACCCCTTAACAGTCTCGTTAAAAGCCTCCACAAACAACTCCATTTCTTCGGCTGACGGGTTTGTAGTTGCTGCTGGTTCATCTATCTGAATCCACTTTGCTCCTGCTTCCACAAGTTTACTGATTTCTTGTCTTATAACCTCCCTTACTAGGTCGAAGAGAAAATCCCTCCGGGCCTCAAGCTTCCTTAGCTTAAAATCTTTGACTCTGCCACTGAGCTTCTTCTCATAATATTCATTGAACGTCCAATCGACAAGTGTGTAGGGACCTGTGAAAGGCACTTTAACCTCCTTGTCAGTATTTTTGCGTGTAAAAATGAACTCTTCAACATAGAATGGCTTTACATATTTTGGCTTGCTTATACAGGCAGCCTTATTAAAGTATCTGTAGTCAAAGGATTTTACATATCCCAAAAATTTGAAGCCCTCAACGTTTCTGATAACATGTTCGTACATTTCTGAGCGCCATTGTTCTCCATCAAAAAGTATGTCGAGTCCCGCATTTTCAAAGAAGCGAATAACAAACTTTGCCGACCATTCAAGAATTGCCCTTTTATCCTTTGGTGTTCTTTCTTTACTCTTTAA
>JAGTQI010000045.1 GCA_018396955.1 Candidatus Bathyarchaeota archaeon
ACCTTTAGTCATAAAGGCACAAGTCCCCGTTGCGGGAAGGGGCAAAGCTGGAGGAATAATTTTTGCGGATTCAACAGCAGAAGTGGAAAAAACAGCGGAAAAACTACTGAGCATGCAAATTAAGGGAATACCCGTCAGAAGCATCTGGATTGAGGAGAAAATAGATGCTAAAAAAGAGCTTTATTTCGGTCTGACTGTTGATAGATCCTCTAAAAGCTATGTTGCAATTGCATCTTCTGAAGGTGGAATGGAAATAGAGGAAGTTGCCGTAAAAACTCCAGAAAGGGTCATAAGGCTCCCCATAGACCCACAGTGCGGTTTCAGACCATATCACGCCCGGCAAATAGCAAAACGCATGGGATACTCTGGAAACCAGCTTTCATTGCTTGGAAACATCTTTTACAGCCTATACAAGGCTGGTATGGACTATGACGCTGAGCTTATTGAAATGAACCCTCTTGTCGAAACTTTAAATGGAGACTTTGTCGCTGTTGACATACGAATAATAATCGATGACAACGCCTTGTTCCGTCATCAAGAATTCAAAGACAGAATTTTGGAAGGTGAACTCTCCCCACAAGAAATTGAGGCTGCAAAAAACGACATAGCCTATGTAAAGCTTGACGGAGACATAGGCGTAATAGGCAATGGCGCTGGCTTGGTAATGGCAACACTGGACGCCATACAACTCTACGGTGGAAAACCGGCAAACTTCTTAGACGTGGGTGGCGGCGCTCCATCAGAAAAAATTGCCGCAGCCCTGAAAATTGTGCTATCAGACCCAAATGTCAAAGCCTTATTCATAAACATTTTAGGCGGGATAACCCGCTGCGACGAAGTTGCAAGAGGAATTTTAACGGCAAAGGAAAAACTGGGCATAGAAAAACCCTTGGTCATACGGCTTGTGGGAACAAACGAGGAGGAAGGAAAGCGAATACTGACAGAGGCGGGGATACATGTGCTAGAAAGCATGGAAGAAGCAGCCCAGCGTGTAGTAGAAATCGTCAAGGCAGAGTGTGAAAAATGGGAATAATAATTGGCAAAAACACCCGAGCGATAGTTCAAGGCATAACTGGATCGCAGGGAAGCTTCCACACAAAGCTCATGTTGGAATATGGAACGCAGATCGTTGCAGGTGTTACACCAGGCAAAGGCGGGACAAAGGTTCACAACGTCCCCGTATATGACACTGTTGAGGAAGCCTTGGAAAATCATGAGGCTGATGCTTCAATAATATTTGTTCCAGCTCCTTTCGCTGCAGATGCTGCATTAGAAGCCCTAGAAAACGGAATAAAAACTGTTGTTATAATCACCGAGCATATTCCAATAAAAGACGCTATCAATGTTATGGCATATGCCAAGCAAGTTAACGCCACAATAATAGGGCCAAACACTCCGGGAATAATAACGCCTGGAGAATGCAAACTTGGAATAATGCCTGCCCACATTTTCAAGCCTGGAAGCATAGGCATGGTTTCAAGGAGCGGAACACTAACATATGAAATAGCTGCTGGCTTAACCAAAAAACAGATGGGACAATCAACATGCATAGGCTTAGGCGGAGACCCGGTTGTCGGCTTAAACTTTATAGACGTTTTGAAAATTTTTGAAAAAGACTCCCAAACAGAAGGCGTAGCCCTCATAGGAGAGATTGGCGGAAACCTTGAAGAACTCACCGCAGAATACATAGCTAGAGAAAAATATCCAAAACCAGTCGTAGCCTTCATAGCCGGGCGTCTAGCCCCGCCGGGAAAACGCATGGGGCATGCTGGCGCAATAATAATGGGCAAGGCTGGAACAGCTGAAAGCAAGATAGAGGCTTTCAAAAAAGCAGGCGTCGATGTGGCTGAAAAACCCAGCGACGTAGCTGCGCTACTTGAAAGGCTGGTAAAGCGCTAGTTTTTAAGCACAGTTTAGGAGTAAAGGAAAAAGTATATTTGGACGAGCATTTTGTTTGTTGTAACCGCAGAATGAGTTGAAGCAAAATGCCAATAATGGACCCATTTAAAAAGACACTTGCCCAACAGCGTAGACTTTACATGAAAATCTGCAGAGAATGTGGTGCACGGAACGCCACAACAGCGGTTAAATGTCGAAAATGCCGCAGTAAAAATCTCAGATGGAAAAAGCGAGAAATAATCAAGTAACATTCTATCTAATAGTTTCCCAACGAATTTCACCACAATTTACATGAACGATGCTAAAAATTATATTAACGCTAAATTATTTCTATATAATAATGTTGTTTTGAGGTGTATAACTGTTGGCTTGCAAGAAAAAGGAAGCTAAGAAAAAGGCTAAAAAAGAAAAGAAGTAGCCTCACTTTGCCTCAGCCCTAAAATAAGTTCCCCATTTTTCTTTAAAGAACATGCATTAAAGTTTCAATGCTAAAAAAGGTGTTTGCACAGCCATTCCTAAGCAAAGGAACAGCTTGACCAGCAACATTCATTCTTGATAAGGCTTCCCCAGCCAGCTTCACCTCCTCACCACAAGCCACGCCTACAACACCGTCATAACGTTTATCCTTCAGAATTTTGTAAATGCACGAACCGCCCGGTATAACATACACGTCATATCCCTTTTTCTCAGCTATTGAAACAGCCCTATTAATCAGACAGTCAGAGGAGCAGTGGGCGCAAATGTATGAGGGTATACTTGGCTTAAACCTTGCCTTGCATCTATTGTCCATATACTTCCTAGAACAATGAGGCAAGAACAACGCCCTTTTCTTAGCCTTTCTAAACTTTTCCTTCTCCAGAAGATTTCTGGCCTCCATATCAACAAAGTCTTCCAAAAGCTGAACAGCGTCAGAAAAGTTTAAGCCGGTTGCCTCTTGAATCCTAAACTTACTAATAATATCTTGCAGGGCACTGCCAACCGTTTTGTGCACTTTTTTCTCATAAACAATTCTAGTTACCTCTGCAAAGAAGAAACGGGGAACCTTTGAAAGGTCAAACGTGAATTTGTATGGCATAAAACACAAATACGCAGACAAACCTTTAAAGTTAGTCATTGCATAAACGAGTAATCAACTGCAGAGCCTTAATGGGTGAATGGCTAAGGAGGAAAATTATGGGTTTACTGGATATCTTTAGGAGAAAAAAGAAGGAGGAAGCAAAAACTACGGTTGAGACTAGAAGGATGACGGAACTCGAACAACTTTGTGCGGACGATAAGGAAGCTTATGAGGCCTTAGTTAACGTGATGTTTCTCGATCCTAGGAAAATCGGCGTCTCCATGGAAGAAGCAGCAGAGAATGCTAAGAAATTTGAGAAGGAAAAAGATTTCACTAGGGCGAGGCTTTGGTATCATATTGCTGGTGGACTAGCGATTTATGAAGGCAACGTCAAAAAAGTTGTTGAGTACTTTGGCAAATGCGAAAAACTTTCTTCTGGAACAAGTTATCCCATTCTGAAAAATCCGGAAAGGGCCGTAGCTAAGGCTCAAGAATATTACAAAAAGTTTTTGCAGTCTTAATTGAACCGAAGGGTTCTTTCAATTTGCCTTTATTATTTTTCTTCCGTGTAGCCAAGAAGCTCTCTTAAAGATTTCACTTCCTCCCTGAGCATATTTACTTCGCTTTCAAGCGCGCTGACCCTTGACTCCGCCGCCTTTTTTAATTTTTCAATTTCTATCATGAGGTTTGCACGTTCCGTTTCCAAAGTTTTTATTTTCTCCCGCAGGTTCTTCAAGGTTTGCATAAGTTCACCCTTAATGACTTTAATTCTTTCAACCATGTTTTTAATACTTACTGTCTCCTCAACCCTCGCTTCAGATTCGACAGCCGCTCTAAATCTAGCCTTGCAACTGGGACATTCGAAAATTCCCATGAATTTCGGTGCACCTCCCTCTGGTTTTCGTGGAGAAATAGACCACGTCTTAACAGGTGTAGACACATCTTCTCCACATTTAGGGCATTTAACCAAATTACAAACCCAATTAAAAATTGCCTCTTAGAGACTAAAATGTGTTTTGTAGCAAATTATTAATTCACAGAGACACCAATAAATTAAACCTTGGTATAATCAAGGGTTTGAGGGATAGAATCCCCGAAGATATCCTAAAAGAGCTGAGCAGAACTGCTCCGAAAATCCTTGACCGCGAGGTAGAAAAAGAGGAAGCAGAAGAGGAATGCTGCCAACAAGAAGAGGAAGAGGAGATTTTCTAAAACCTCCTCTTTAAAACGCTAGAGGCTCATTTGGAACATTAGTCGCTCCACAAGCTCTTTATAACGGTTCCTAATCGTAACTTCCGTTACTTGGGCTATTTCAGCAATTTCTCTCTGGGTTTTCCTTTCTCCTGTAAGCACTGAGGCTATGTAACTTGCCGCCGCCGCAATTCCTGTTGGGCCTCTTCCAGACGTGAGTTTTAGCTCTTTTGCAGCTGCCAAGATTTTGTGGGCTATTTCTTCAACCTTGCCTTGCATTGTCAGCTGATTTGAGAACTTAGTTATATACTGGCTTGGCTTTAGTGGCGGAATAAAATAGTTCAACTCTTTTATCAAGAAGCGGTAACTGCGTCCCACTTCTTTCTTGTTCACATTTGATGCTTGGGCTATTTCTTCCAGTGTTCTGGGCAAGCCACATTGTCTGCAAGCTAAATAAATTGCTGCTGACGTAACCCCTTGAATCGACCTACCCCTTATGAGCCTTTCTTTAACCGCTTTCCTATAAATCAGGGATGCTGTTTCCAGTATGTTCTTTGGAAGGTTCAAGTTGTTAGCGATTTTTGTTATCTCAGACAGCGCAAAGGCAAGGTTGCGTTCAGTGGCATCTGAAACCCTGATTCGTCTCTGCCACTTTCTGAGACGGTAGACTTGGGCTTTCTGTCCAGGGGATAAGCCTTTACCATAAATATCTCTGTCGTGCCAGTCAATCATTGTTGACAAGCCCTTATCATGAATGGTGTATGTAAGGGGGGCACCAACTCTTGTTCTTTTGGCTCTTTGCTCGTCGTCAAACGCCCGCCATTCAGGGCCTCTATCAGCTATTTTTGCGGCTATGACATAACCGCAATCCATGCAAACCAGTTCTGCACATTCATAATCGCGCATCAACCTTGTGCTGCCACACTCTGGGCACGATTGTATTTTAGCTTGCTGGGTAGTTGATGTTGGGCTTGCATCCCCAACATCCGCATCATCCATTTATTTTCTCTCCTTTCCCTTTTTCGAGGGGAGAATGTACAACACCTTGTTGACCAAAACTTCGGGCTTAACGCCTTTTGGCTTAACAGCCACATATGGCGAAGAAACTGGACCGAAAACGTCGAAAACTTCGCCAACGCGCCTTAAATTTTCATCAACCACTGTTTCACCTATCTTTGGGACGTTTTCAACCTTGACTATAACGTTCCTGCTTGGACTTATATGAAGTGCTCGACCTAGCCTAATCAACCTTTTAAATTCCCCTCGAAAAACAAAAAGGTTCAAACGGGACATGTTATTTAAACCTTTCTACGTTACCTCGCAATAGAAGAGTTTTCGCGTGGTTTAGTCGAAACATTCATAAATGGGTGTTGTTGATTAAACTGTACATCTGAGGGTGAGGCTTATGTCAAAACCGTTCTACGTAAAATTTGAGGTTCCGAAGGAAGTTGCAGATGCGGCCTATGAAGCCCTACAAATAGCCGTGAAAACTGGAACTGTGAAAAAGGGAACGAATGAAACAACAAAGGCTGTTGAGAGGGGGCAAGCAAAACTTGTGGTTATAGCGGAAGACGTTGACCCCCCGGAGGTTGTAGCTCATCTACCGCTCCTCTGTGAAGAGAGAAAAATCCCCTACGTTTACGTGCCAAGCAAAGAGAAGCTTGGGGACGCTGTTGGAATAGATGTTTCAGCGGCGTCGGCTTGCATAATCAGCGAGGGAGATGCCGGAGGACTCGTTAAAGAGATAATTAAAAGAATAGAGCAGATTCGGAAAGGAGCCAAGTAATGAGCAAAGAGAAAGAGACAGCGGAAGAGGAACTCACACCGGCAGAAGTCATTCAAATAATTGGAAGAACAGGCGTAACAGGCGAAATCACTCAAGTTAGAGTCCGGATTTTAGAGGGAAAGGATAAGGGGCGAATAATAACGCGAAATGTGAAAGGACCTGTGCGAGTGCAAGACATTCTCATGCTTAGGGAAACCGAAAGGGAAGCGAAGAAGATAACTAGGTAACCAGTTAAACGTTTGGAGGCAAAATCTTGCCAAAACCCAGGAAATGCTCATTTTGCGGCAACGAATTCCCGCCAGGCACAGGAATGATGTATGTAAAAAACGATGGGACGATTTTCTGGTTCTGCTCAAGCAAATGCAGAAAAAGCTCTTTAAAACTCAGGAGAGACGCTCGTAAACTTAAGTGGACAACGTATTTTGGCAAGGAAGAAAAGGGCAAAGCCTAGTTTTATCGTCTTGAAGCAGTTATTTTTTCCCATAAAGCCTTATTATGGATACACCCAATGTCTGGCGCCTTCACATTTCCATTAAAATAGCTATAGGCTCTTGCTCTGCAACCCCCACAAATATATTTGTCTGGACAAACTCCGCATCCAACCTCTTTTCCATCTACAACATAGGTTTCAAGGTTCTCTCTGATTCTCAGCTGCCATAAGAGTGGGTCATTGTCCCATATCTCCTCAAAATTGCCCTTTAAGATATTGCCTAAAACAGTGTTTTTGTTTGTTGGGAAAAATACGCATGGCTTTATGTCTCCATTTGGCTCGATAGCGCAGTATAGGCGTCCAGCTCCGCATCCGCCTAGGAAGTTGGCGACGTTTTCCACACCCTTTTTTGCCGCATAGTGAGCTTCAACCATGAATTTGTGTCCCATCTGTTGGGATAGCTCTTTAGTAACGCTTGCATATTGGGGGCATGTGCTGAAAAATCTGTCAACTTTGATGTTTGATTTTCCAGTTTTCATTTCCTCTTCTTTCGCTTGCAGATATAAAGTAATTATTTCTTTGCCTATAGCGTGCAAAACATGGAGTCGCTGATCTGGCGTTAAGTCTAGTTCCACATGTTCCTTTGCTCTTCCTGTTGGGATGTAATTGAAGTGCATGAAGCGGACCCCAAGCTCCTTTGCTAGCTGAAGGATTTTCTCTGTTTCAGCTATGTTGTCTTTATGGAGGACTGTTGCAATACACGTGTCAATGCCCTCTTCAACGCAGTTTTTTACTCCTTGAATTGCTTTTTCGAAGGCTCCAGGTATGCCCCTAAACTCGTCGTGTACTGCTGGTGATGCGCCGTCTATGCTTATTTCCACATAGTCCACCCCAGCATCCTTGACTTTCTTAGCATTATCTTTTGTGAGCAGTGTCCCGTTGGAGGCGATGCTGATGTAAGGTATGTGCTTTTTGGCGTAGGCTGCCAGCTCAAAAAAGTCTTTTCTTGCTAGTGGCTCTCCCCCGCTGAAGGATAGAGCTGGCAAGCCGATGCCAGCAATTTTTGAAAGTATGTCTATGGCTTGCTTTGCTTCGTCCGTTGTCAGTTCTGGAAGTTTTCTGGCGCCTGCATCTTCATAGCAGTGTTTACACCTTAAATTGCATTTGTACGTGAAATTCCAAACGATTTCGAAGGGGCCTGCTGGCACAAAGGGCACACGTATACCATATTTTCTAATGCCTCCCATCATTAAACCAAAGCCCTTAAACCACGCTCCTCCATACTTGTCTTTAACAAACTGTTTCCGCATGAAATCCTTATCCGCTTTCAAAAGGCGGCTTCCCACTTCATAGAAAGGTTTTGCAATGTTGCGACTTATATGTCGGCATGTGGGGCAAAGGGATACAGGTTCGCCCAAAAAATCCTTTAACGAGTTCAAAAGTAGGCTTCCATCTTTAGGGCATTCCACATCAAAGCGGCTAATAAGTCCCTTCAATAACGGGTTAACAGCCATCGAAAGCAAAGCGTTTTCTACAGAGTCTATTTGCATCAATGGTCCCCTTCACGCTTATGTATCTGATGACAAACACCTTATAATTTTTCCCAACTTAGCTTTGATATGTGTCGTTTATTGAAGCATTTCAAAAGGTTACGATAGACGGGCAAGTGGTGTTTTCAAGCGATAATCCCTTGGAAGGTTTTTCAGTACAATTGGGGCATTAGCAAAGTTTATAGGTTTTTCAATTAACTATTTTTACACGGCATGAGGGTTGAAGGGTAAATTCCGTATTATATTGTTATTTTGGCGATTTTGTTAGTTTTTTCGATGTTCGGTCAGAATAATAGTTGTTTTGCTTTAGGGCAAGAGATTGATTTTGAAATTCTTGAAAAGGGAGACGTTAGCGGCTATTGTGAGGAAGCCTATTTTGTTGTGAGAACTGAGGTGGATTGGATGAATGTGTGGGAAAGGCATACGCTTATCCGTGTGCCCCAAGAGTCTCCCCCCTCGATAGACTTTTCAAAAAAACTTGTTGTTTGTGCTTTTATGGGGCAGCGTCCTACAACTGGATATTCAATTTACGTTGAAAGGATTTGGACGGATGGTGAACATATTTTCGTTGAAGTGGTGAGGCGTGGTCCGCCTGAGGGTTTTGTTGTTGGCGAGATGATAACATGTCCCTATGTTATGGTCTTGATAGAGAAAACTGACATGCCCTTTGTTTTTCACGTGGTTGATGAAAATGGGGATAGAGTTAAAACTATATTTTCCGAGTTTCCTTCTACAGGACTTGCAATTACGGTTATATCGTTCCTTTGTTTAACGGCTTTTATGTTAAAAATTAAGAAAATTAAGGTAAAGGAATAACTTTTTTACATTTTGTTATGGCATTAAGTTAAGATAATATAATAAAAAGGGGATGCTGATGTTTTAATTGTTTTGGTTTGCTAGATGGGGATGACGTAGGCTTTTGCTTTTCCTTTTCCTCTTGTGTAGACGAATGCTGCGAATAGTGCGTTGTCTGCTTGTAGCCATCCGCTGCCGTAGTCGTGGTCATTCCATTTGTAGTCCCAGAAGCCCCATGGGTCAAGTATGTAGGCGCCGTCGGAGGCTAGTGGTATCATGGCTGCTGCCTTTTCCAAGACCCATTCCATGTCAAACTGGTTGAAGTATGGGTGTCTTTCGGCTACAAGGGCTGCTATTGCTGATACGTGGGGTGTAGCCATGCTTGTACCCCAAAGATAGTAGTAAGCAACTGTTCTGTCAAAATAACGCTTGTATGGCCCAACAATTGATGCGCCTGGTGTGCAAACGTCAAGGTCTTTCCAGAACTGCCCTAAAGTGGCGTTGGGTCTTGAGCTGAACTCTTCAAGATATATCTGCCAGTTGTTACCCCAATCGTCTATGGTGTTTAGTTTTTCTGGGACGTCGGTTAACCACCACCTATATGGGCTTGGCGGATCTGAAGGTGGATATCCAACCCACTGCATAGTCCAACCGCCAGCAGCAGCAGAAATCACTTGCGGGTAAGCGCCTGGCCAAACCATGCCAGCTTCCCCATCGTTGCCCGCAGCCGCGACCACAATTACTCCTTTGCTTATTGCATAGTTTATTGCTTTTTCAATCATTGGACTTGGTGCTCTGCCACCGAGGCTCATGTTAATAATTATTTTCACGCCATAGGTTTCAGCAAGCCAAGCGACATAGTAAATCCCCGCAGAGACCATTTCCCAAGTGCCGCCAGTAAATCGCATAGTTCCCCCTGGGTATGGAACTTCCCAAGCGTCCAATACCAGTACTGGTATAATCCATACTTTTGGCGCAACTCCTCGAATCCACATGGCTCCGAAGCGATATCCAATTATCGTGCTTGTTACATGTGTTCCGTGACCTGAACCTTCAAACGCTTTTGTTATGAAGCCTCTGTCATCACGCAGCGGTCCAATTACAAAGTCTTGTAACTCTTCGTCCCACCAAATATCATGTGTAAAGCCTTTACCCCACTCCGCCTTAATACGGCACTCCCCAGTGAGCGGATTTGTAAAGAAGAATGGCCACTCTCTTAACAATCCAGTATCCAGCACCGCTACGTATATTCCCTCGCCACCATCATAGCCCTCTGCATCTACTATGTCAACCCAGAAAGGCGTTGGATCCAAAACTTCTCCAGCAGCAGCCTCCAAATCAACTGCCTCAGCAAACTCTTCCTTAACGGGCAATACATCAAAGGCCAACGACTGTACAACCGGCGAGGCCTCAGTCCTAGCAGGAAGCGGAACCATAGCCGCCAGCATCAAAGCCAAAACAACAACCGACACTAGAACAATTTTCCTCATTTCCCTTTCTCCTCCAGCAAACACACCATATAGCCAAACCAAAATAAGAATTTTGTGGAACTTTCCTCTAGTCTATGTTAAATAAATTTTTTGCCAAAGTCGAAAATTTGCAGGGTGAAATTTGTGGTAGCGGGGGGTCGATTTGAACGACCGATCTCTGGGTTATGAGCCCAGCGGGTTAATCCTGGCTACCCCACCCCGCTACATCTATGCTCAAACAAACTCTCTTAAATCCTTTTAGGAAGCCAGAAACCTTTATTATTACAGTTAGCTTTATCCGAGCGTGGTCAGCCTATATGGACAAGCCATATTATCGTGAATTTTTCACCCCGGTGCTGGAGAATCCCATTTTTGTTCAAGGGTTGCCTGGATTCGGTAATGTGGGGAAGATTGCAGCTCATCTTTTGATAAAGTTTTGTGGTGCCAAACCCTTCGCGGAATTATATGCACCATATTTTCCAGACTATGTATCAGTGGACTCTAGTGGTATTTGCCGCTTGCCAAAGTACGAGTTTTACGCCGCGCCGATGGAGAAAAACGACTTCATAATATTAACTGGGGATACGCAGCCCTCTTTTGAGGATGTTGTTGCCCACTACGAGTTGTGCGGTGAAATAATAAATCTCGCCATCAAGCATAACTGCCGCCTAATAATAACAATGGGTGGAATCCCGATGGCTGAGAGCATGTCGCAAGTTTATGTTGCTGCCACTTCGCCTAGGCTTGCAATGGAGTTTATGGAAAAGGGCGCTATACTATACAGCAAAGGAAGAATTGCAGGTGCCACAGGGCTTTTGCTTGGAATGGCAAAGGAACAAGGCCTGGACGGTGTATGCTTATTGGGAGCAACGACAGGTTTTAAAGCCGACCGCGGGGCCGGATTCTCAGTTTTCAAGTTTCTAATGAAAGCCTTGGGAAATGAAGTTAAGGAAGGGTTATAAGCAAATTATTTATTAAATGCTTGCTAGCCCCAAAAGCTGAGGATTGATAACATGAGCGAAGGTAAAGGGAAAAGTGGAGAAAGAAAAACCTCGTGGTTTGATTGGAATGCGAGGTTCTGGCGAGTTTCGCTTACGTTGCTCTCCGCGCTTTTAACGTTTGGCGGGCCGTACGTGGTTCTGGTGCTTTTCAAAGCTTTAGATCTAAACTATGTTGTATCAGTTGTTTCTGGTTTTATCGTGTTTCTAGTTGGCTTGCTGCTCATGCTGTTCTTGATTAGAAAAAAGGTAATTTCTTCTTAAGGTTTTAAGCCTCAGATACCCCAGGGAGCATCATCTCTTCAGCATTTTAAGGTTCTTCATCGGCAGTAAAATATGCTGTGCAAGTTGTTAAAAAGGGTTGAGGTTGTAGTTGTTTTCTGGTACGGAACAAAACATATAAAGTATGCTTGAAGATATATTAATTATGCAGGATGAAAAAGAGGAACGCATAGACAAAATGCTTGAAAAAGATAAAAATGCGGCAAAAAGAACAACAATAATTCTTGATAAAGAGGAACGCGAGTTCATCGATAAGCTGATCAAAGAGGGAAAAGAGCCCGGCATAAAACCTCTTATCTCCAAGATGCTTGACGTTTACAGGAGCATGATGATTTACGATTGGCGTTTTCCAGGCGAATATTATTGTGGGATAAGCCGTATAGCCTTCCTAAACATAGAACTGGTGAACATATTGATCCAAAACATTCCAAAGGAAAAATGGAGAGAAATTGGGCGCAAAATGGGCGAAGCAGCAAAAGTTTCCATGGAAGCCACATTGGGCATACAAACATCAAATCCGGGAAAATGGCAGGAGGTCTTTAAACGCCTAAGGGTCCAAGGTTTTGGAGACTTCTACCTAAAAGACAAGTACCTTTTGATAAAGGCTCCGTTTATAAGTGAGTCTGAAATCTGGGCTGGATTTTTAGAAGGCTTGCTAAGTGTAGAGTTAGATGTTAAAACGTTCACCCCGCCCCTCGTTTTTGAAATTAAACAAAAGTTGTCAAGCTGATAGAGTGTTAAGCCGTTTTGTTGGACTTGAAAAGCTTAAATTTTTGCATTTTTATATTAAAATAGTGTGAAAAATGTTGAAAGAACAAGTTAATGGCCACAAAATATGCGACGCTTTAAGCGACCCAACAAGGACAAAGATACTTAGATACCTTCTGCAGGCATATCCAGAAGCAAAAACAATTAATGAAATAGAGAAGATTCTTCCCAAACCCG
>JAGTQI010000044.1 GCA_018396955.1 Candidatus Bathyarchaeota archaeon
AGAGAGAAGGGAAGAGATTGAAGGGGCTGATGAGTCTGTTAAAAAGTTGAAGTTATAGGCACATGGCGTGTATTTTTATGGGCAGTGTTAAGGATCTTGAGGTGGTGAAAAAGCCGACAAAAACGCAGATGGGAATTGGCAGATTTCACTTTTCAGACCGCTACTCGGTTTTTGACTGGGGTGAAATGCCAGACCACATTGACGGGAAAGGTGCAGCCCTATGCCTAATGGGAGCTTACTGCTTCGAAAGGCTTGAAGAGAAGGGCATAAGAACCCACTACCGTGGACTCGTGGACGAAAAGGGCAGAGTTGTTCGTTTCGACGAGTTGGAGAAGCCAACAAACGTTATGGAATTTCACCTAGTGAATGTTTACAAGCCGAAAGCCTACGTGGAGGGCAAATTGAAATACGATTACAGCGTTTACACATCTAGGCTTAAGAACTTTCTAATCCCATTGGAAATCATTTACCGTAATGGCTTGCCAGAAGGCTCATCGGTTTTTAAAAGGCTTGAGCAGGGCCTAGTGAAGTTGGAGGATTTAGGATTAGACCATTATCCAAAGCCTGGCGAGAGGCTAGCCAAGCCTATTTTTGATGTTAGCACAAAGTTTGAGGAGAGCGACCGCTACTTAACATGGCGGGAAGCCCAGCAACTGACATGCTTAACAGACAACGAACTTGATGAGATAAAGGCTATACTCCTAAAAGTTGACGAGACAATCACGGAGGTTGCCGCTAAAGCCAACTTAGTAAACGAGGACGGAAAAATAGAGTTAGCCTTCGACGATAAAAGGAGGCTCATGGTGGCAGACGTAATTGGCACTTTGGACGAATGTAGATTCACGTATCAAGGACTACATGTAAGCAAGGAAATAGCCCGCATATACTATAGACGGACTGAATGGGCAAAACAGGTGGAACAAGCAAAACAGAAAGCAAAAGAGCAAGGCGTAAAGGACTGGAGAAAACTGGTGAAAGTAAAACCGCCAAAATTAGAACCAGAACTGAAAACGCTGATAAGCCAAATGTATATGGCAGCAGCAAACGAAATAACGGGTAAAAAAATGTTTGATACACCAAGCCTTGCTGAAATAATGAAAAATTTTGTGAAAGCTTAAGCCCTCTATGTTACTATTTCGTGGAGCTGTTTCGTTTTCCACGCCCTTCTAATTTCTAGGGCTATGCGGTCTCCTGTGCTCATGGGCTTCTTGAACTTAGCATTAGCATATTGGGAGCCTAAGCCCATGTGAACGTTTGTTCCTCCTCCATGACGTAGGGCAACATCCTGCGTGATTGGTATGTGCATGTAGGGGTCTTTAGCCTCTGGGACATCATACAAGCCATAATCTGCCGCTGTTTTGGCTTCTATGCCACTTGTGTAGTCCAGCTTAACCATTGGTTTCAGCTCGTATTTAGATATTCGGTCCCATGTAATTAACGTCTGCAGACACCATGCCCCTATTATGCCTGGCGGCTCGTGTTCTCTGCACGCCAGCAAGAAGCGGTCTGCATAGCGTTGCACATCCTTTAGAAGGGATTCTCTTAGGCTTAGCATGGCATGAGCCGTAACCTCAAAGGATGGAACTCTTTTTAATTTCTGTTGTACTTCCAATGGAAGCCTCTTCAAACCATCTAAGATGGTTTCTCTACGTTCGTCTATGGATAAAAACTGGTTGGCTAGGCATATTCTAGCCTCTTCGACTGTTACGTTGTAGAGTTTAGAGAACCAGTCGTCTACGTCTCCCCAATCGCTTTTGGCGTCCAATGGCGAGAAGAAGAAGTTAAAGTTGGCGTGAGGCCCAAGAACAATTTGCTCAACGCGTGCATTGCGTAAAGACTCTTCGTTTAGATTTCCAGCCTTAACCTCTTTTTCCACCTTCCCCTCCAAATCTTTCGAGTCTGCCGCGAATATGAATTCTCTTTCGAACTTTCTTTGGGCGTGCTCCGCCTTCAAGAGCATAGGCTCATCAATGAATTCTTTGAACCTTATACCGCCCTTTCGAACCTCAAACTTGTAGGATTTCGGATAGGGGATGCCCGCCTGCTCAGCAAACCAGTAGTAGTCTTTCTCAATTTCGCCGCGGTTCTCAATTTTTAAAAGGGTTCTTGAGCCAACTATGGGAACCGCAAACTGGTTTTCAATCACGCTGCAGTATTCATCTCCACCAACATAAACTGAAAAGGCTCTGTTTGGTATTTGCAGACACTCCAAATTCACAAGCTCATCAACATACTTAACAATGTCAGAGTAGCGGTCAAGAATTACGATTACGCTTTTCCAGTCGCCATTCTTCTTAATATCCTTCGGGTCGTTTACAACGCGAATGTCCCGCTTAACAAGGCTTGGCAAGTCCTCCACAGGCTCGTCGGGTTTCCCAACCATTGGGTTTTGAAGGTATATGCGCGCTCTTCCAGGCGTCGTGTAAATTATGCTTCTTAAGCCGTAGTTGCGTTGTCCCTGCCAAGCGTCTAAAGCCGAGTGAGAGCCCAGATTTAGCCCTATTGGTTCTTTGTATTTTTTAGCTATTTCCTGCATTTCCTCACGGCTTATAACCATGCGAGAGCCCCGCGGCTAAATTTCAGAAAGCCAGTTTTAAACCTTTTCAACACAACCGTTAAAAACGTTCATGCCCTTTTTTCCAATAGAAGATTCTTCCATACATGGTTATAAAATGGTTAGCGCATTTTTCTCATTGGGGAAAGGGGAGAAGGGAGAGAAAACCCTTTGGCTGAGGCTTACGGCTGGCTGTTCGTTGACTTTGTCCCGCTTCTCTATGAAAAGAGACGGGTTGCCAGACAACTCCAAGTGGAGACATGGCTGGATTTAACCCAGCTTCTAAACGAGTTAAAACTTGAATTGGTTAACGGCGAAAAATTCGGTCAAAACGCAGACGTGAAACCTAAAGTTGATTATGTTGCCTAGAGACTGAAAACCGACAACAGCGACTCGAAGTTTTGGCGGCTTCCATCAACTTTATAACGCCTTAAAGCCTTTATAACCGCCTCCTTATCCCTTTCGCCGATTTTTAGGGCTATTTTTTTGGCTACCGTGCCGCTTATAAAAAGGAACTGCGCGATTGAAGTGACGTTTGATGGTCTACGGTTTATGCTTGCAGTTTCAAAGTCCACTATGAAGGGTTTGCCTTGGCTGTGGATTATTATGTGTTTAGGGGCGTGGCTTAGCTCACCGTGGTCTAAGCCAGCGTTGTCAAGACGCCAACACTGCTCTAAAACATCTCTCAAAACCATTTTTAGGCGAGTTTTGCTTAGGCATTTTTCCAGCCATTCTGGAAGCAGTAAGCCCTCCACAAACTGCATCAGCAGAAAGTTTTTGCTCACGCCTAAAAGCCTCGGTCCAACATTTATAGAATTGGCTATTTTAATCATTTCAGCCTCATGCAACATCGTAGCACGATCAGCGTCCACCCTTCGGATTTTTAGGGCTATCGCCTCATCGCCCCTATAAGCTTTTACAACTATGCCAACGCACCCCTTACCCAAAACTTTCAAGTTTGAAACTTGCTTTTCTCCGCAAAACTCCAGCACCGACACCCCCAATTTTCCAAGCTCTTTTACACGCTTTTCAAGCTCGCCTCTGCTTGGTTTTGGATAGCACAGTACTGAGGCAAAGGGTTCTTCACGAAGGCGGTCAAGAGAAACCTTTAGGCTTTCAGCTTCCATTTCATCCTTTAAATGCTACGCTGGAAACTTAAAAGGCTATGCTAAGGTTAGAAAGGAAATGAGCGCGCGATTTACTCTTCTTCGCAGAATTCCTCTGGTCTTGGCGGTGTTGGCGGCAAACCTTTGCGTTCTCGTATCTGCCTTATGACCTCTGCTTGCATGGACTCTGGCACTGGCGCCCATCGGCTGAACTGGGTTGCCCAGAAGGCTCTTCCCTGCGTTGAGGAGCGGAGTTCGTCGGCTATTCCGAAGGATTCTGCCACTGGCAACTCCGCCTTCACGATGACCATGTCTTCCTCATTAACCATGTCCAAGATTTTGCCCCGGCGCTTCTGCAGAAGCGTAATAACTGGGCTCACGAAGTCGTTGGGAACCTTACATTCAAAGCTTAAAATTGGCTCTAAAAGTTTTGGCTCGCTTAGGAGGAAGGAGCCCCAAATTGGACGCCAAGTCATGGGCAGAATCTGGGCTGGACCTCGGTGGACTGGGTCCTCGTGGATAAGGATGTCCTCAAGGTTTACTTTAAGCCCGTACATGGGCTCCTTAGCCAAAACGCCGGTGGCAACGGCATCGCGGAATCCAGACTTCACATGGTCCAGAACTTCTTCTACATATTGCCTACCCTTAATCCTGTTAACCAGTATATTTGTGCCTTCTATGGCAATTACATTGCGGGCGTCTTCAGTGGGCCAGCTGAACTCTTTCATTAGGATTTTCTGGCGTTCATCACGGGTTTGCATTTCATTAATCTTGCCAGTTCTAATAGCCTCTATAACTTCTGGCCGAAGCCTTTCCACGGTCACCCAAAGCCTATTATGCTTGTTGGGGCTCTTACCCATCACCGGCGGACCCTTATAGTCGCGGCTTATGGTTTCACGGTAAATCACTATGGGTTTGCTCATCCTAACCTTTAAGCCGGCTTCTTGCATGCGGTAGGCTGTAACCTCAAGGTGAAGTTCTCCCATCCCGCTGAGCAAGTACTGTCCGCTTTCCTTGTCTATCTTAAAGTGGAGGTTCGGGTCTTCAAGAGTGAGTTTATGAATAACCTTGTCGAAAAGCGGAAGGTCCTTAACATCTTCCGGCTCAACAGCCACCGTGACGACTGGGTCCGAAACGTATTTTAAGGCTTCAAAGGGCGCGGTTTCAACGCCTTCTTCTGCTATTGTTTCGCCCACATGTATGGATGGCAAACCGGAAAGAGCCGCAATGTTTCCAGCTGGAATCTTCTCCACTATAACTCTGTCGGTCGCCATGCTCATGTAGACCTGCTGTATGCTTCCCTTCTGTCGGCTCGTGACGAGGCGGACAATTTTGCCCTTCTCCACAGTCCCGCTGAAAACTCTCCCAATGGCGACAACACCGCTGTGGGGGTCCACTTCAATGAAGGTTATACACATCAAAAGCGGACCGTTGGGGTCAACCTTAGCCATAGCTTTGCCGACTGGACTATTTGGGTCGCCCGGCCAGATTTGGCTCTGTCTGTATGGCTGTGCTTCCAACGGGCTTGGGAGGTGCTCGCAGAACATGTCCAGTACCGGCTCGTAGACGGGTATGCGTTTACTTAGGGCTTCCACCTTCCGCCCAATTTCTTCCGGCTCGCCCGTATAAGCGTCAATAATATCTTTGAAGGTTATGCCCTTAGCCTTCATGTGGGGTAGATTTAAGCCCCACTTGTGGAGCGCGGAGCCAAAAGCCACACGGCCATCCTCAACTTTAACCTGCCAGTCCTTCTTATGCTCTGGTGGTGCATAACGCTCAATAATGCTATTAATCCTCGTTATTATTCTCGCAAATTTCTTCTGTATCTCTTCTGGGGTCAGCTTCAACTCCTTTATTAGGCGGTCAACCTTATTAATGAAAAGTATGGGTTTTACCCTTTCACGGAGGGCTTGCATCAAAACGGTTTCTGTCTGGGTCATGGGTCCCTCAACAGCGTCCACAACAACGAGAGCACCGTCAACAGCCCTTAAGCTTCTTGTCACGTTTCCGCTGAAGTCTATGTGCCCCGGCGTGTCTATGAGGTTTATGAGGTAGTCTACACCTTTAAAAGTGTGGACTAGGCTTATGTTAGAGGCAAAAACTGTCATCTGCCTTTTCTGTTCGAGTTCCCAAGAGTCTAAGAAAAGCTTCTGTCCGGCAACTTGCTCGCTTATAATGCCCGCCGCAGCCAAGAGGCTGTCTGAAAGTGTTGTCTTGCCATGGTCCACATGAGCGATTATGCTTGTGTTCCTTATCCTCTCGGTTTGAGCCATTAGCCTAACGATTTCCTCTATCTGCCTATAACGACCCATAGTTAAGCATACCCCACGCTAACCAAAAGCTTGAAAACTGAATGTTGTTTGCATATTTTTCAGCAAACATTACTGCCACTGTCAAGGTTAGGCTACATGCAAATGAAAACTGAATCATATTAACTTTTTGCATGAAATCCACAAGACTTTTAAGATGTTAGAAAACCTTGTCTCTTAACTTATAAAATTAGCCAGCTCTTGGTGATTCTTCCTTTGCCAAGGTTTAGGCAGACCAGCGAAATTCTGAAGCTTATGCATAAGAAGGAGAATATCCGCAATATTGGCATAATTGCCCACATAGACCATGGAAAAACAACTATGACTGATTCTCTTTTGGCTGAGGCTGGCTTGCTTTCGCCCAGAATTGCCGGAGAGGCTCGAGCCCTTGACTATTTGGAGGAGGAGCAGAGGCGCGGAATCACCATTAAGACTGCCAATATTTCGCTCTTACATGATGTTGGCGGTCGCCCCTACGTCATAAACTTGATTGATACTCCTGGACACGTGGACTTCACGGGGAAGGTTACAAGGGCTTTAAGGGCTGTTGACGGCGCAGTAGTTGTTGTGGACGCTGTCGAGGAGGTTATGGTTCAAACAGAAATCGTTACGAGGCAAGCCCTAGAAGAGAGGGTACGCCCAGTCCTGTTCATTAATAAGGTTGACCGCCTAATAAAAGAGTTAAGGCTTACCCCAAGCGAGGTTCAAGACAAGTTCATGCGGATTATCCGCGACTTTAACAACCTTATAGAGATTTATGGAGAGCCGGAATTCAAGAAAAAGTGGAAGGTTGATCCGCAAAAAGAGACTGTGGCTTTTGGCTCAGCGCTCCACAAGTGGGGCTTCACATTGAAAATTGCTGAGGAGAAGGGTGTCAAATTTAGCGACATACTGGAGGCTTACATGCAAGGTAGGCACCAAAAACTCGCCCAGCTGATTCCGCTTCACAACGCCATTTTAGACATGGTTGTGGAAAAAGTTCCAAACCCCATAGAAGCCCAAAGGTATAGACTTCCAAGAATATGGAAGGGTGATTTAGCTTCAGAAATTGGGAAAGCCATGTTGAACTGCGACGATAATGGGCCTACGGTGATGTGCATAACAATGGCGCAGATGGATCCCCAATCTGGTTTATTGGCAACTGGAAGGCTTTTATCCGGTTTTGTTAAGGAAGGCGATCAAGTTTACCTTGTAGGCGCCCGCAAAGACTACCGCATTCAGCAGGTTTCCATGTATATGGGCGCCTTCAGAGAAGTTGTTGACAAAATAACGGCTGGAAACATTGCGGCTCTTTTGGGCTTGGATTTGGCTAGAGCTGGGGAAACTCTCGTGGATCTAGCCCACAAAGATGTCATGGTTCCCTTTGAACGCATAAAGTATGTTTCAGAACCCGTCATAACAATAGCCATCGAACCAAAACACCCCAAGGATTTGCCACGTCTACTGGACGCCATGAACAAACTTTCCATTGAAGACCCAAACCTTATAACCACCATAAATAGGGAGACGGGCGAATACTTGCTTAGCGGAATGGGTGAACTTCATCTCGAAATTACCGTGAAATTTCTTCAGGATTACGGCGGCGGACTGGAAATAATGACTTCCGCACCAATAGTGGCTTACAGAGAAAGCGTCGCTGGCAAAGGCATAGTGGCCATGGCTAAAAGCCCCAACAAGCACAACAGATTCTGGGTTCAAGTTGAACCGTTAGAGGAGAAGGTTATAAACCTAATAGAAGCTGGCAAAATCGCCGATGAAATGGGAAGAAAACAAGTCGGCAATATACTCTTTAAGGAGGCTGGATGGCCTGTTGAGGAGGCGCGGAACATTTGGGCTATAGATGAGCACCGCAACATGCTTATAAACGCGATGAAGGGCGTCCAGCACCTTCGGGAAGCAAGAGAAATGATAATTGCCGGCTTTAGGTGGGCTTGTAGGGCTGGACCACTATGCGAGGAGCCCATGCGAGGAGTGAAAGTCAAGCTAATGGATGCCCAACTCCACGGGGACCCAGCCCATCGAGGACCAGCCCAGATCATGCCGGCGATTCGCCGCGCAATCTTAGGTTCTTTTCTGACAGGTAAGCCGGTGCTTCTGGAACCCATTTATAAAATTGGGGTTTCTGTTCCAGCTCGATGGGTTGGGGATTGCATAAGTATAATAACTCGAAAAAGAGGGAAAATACTGGCTTCTGAGTATAAAGGCGTCCTATCAATGATTACGGGTTATATTCCAGTGGCTGAGACTTTCGGCTTGTCGACTGAGATGCGTTCAGCCACTTCTGGGCATGCCTTATGGCAGTGCACCTTCGACCATTGGGAAAGGATCCCAGAAAACATAGCTTCTGAAGTTATCAGGCGAATACGTGAAAGGAAGGGATTGCCTCCAGAAAAGCCGACGCCGGACATGTTTATAGGCGAAGAACAACGCGCTATGAGAAGTGAAACTTTATGAAGATTGTTTTAGGGCCCTCGCAGCCTTTCAACCTAGATTCGACATTATGCTGTGGTCAAGCCTTTAGATGGGAAAAAGTTGGCGAGTGGTGGTACGGCGTAATTAAGGATACACCCTTAAGGGTTAGACAAGTGGATAATGTACTCGAATTTGAAGGCGCCAACTCCAGCCTCGTCAAAACCTATTTTGGGCTCGGCGACAACTTGCCACTAATTCTATCAAAAATAACAAAAGATGGGCATATCGGAGAGGCTGTTAAAGCCCTTAAAGGCTTGCGGATTCTGCGTCAAGACCCCTGGGAGTGCCTCATCTCCTACATGTGCGCCACCCACATCAACATACCAGCCATAAAAAGGATGCTGCACAATCTCTCCAGACGTTTCGGAGAAAAAACAATGCTGGACAGCCACGCCATGTACGTTTTTCCAACAGCCGAAAAACTGGCCAAAGTAAGTCTCCAACAGCTGGCCAGGTGCGGTCTGGGATACAGAGCCCAATATGTTCATGAAGCAGCTAAAAAAGTCGCCAGCCGCGAACTTGAAATTGAAGAGCTGAAAAAGGAAGACTATGAAAGCGCCAGAAAAAGGTTACTGACTTTAAAGGGCGTAGGCTTAAAAGTGGCGGATTGTGTAGCGCTTTTCTCTCTAGAAAAGCTTGAAGCTTTTCCGGTGGACGTTTGGATGAAACGTGTTATAATAAGGCATTATGCAGACCATTTTGAAAAGGAGTTCATAGAGAAAATTTTGCTTAAAAAATCATTGACAAGGGCGGATTATGAAAAGCTAAGCCTTTTTGGACGAAGATATTTTGGCGTTTATGCTGGATACGCCCAAGAGTACCTATTTCACTTTGAAAGGATAACGACAAGATAGGCCAAAACCGATTACATTAGGTCTTTTTCCTTTAGGATTCGCGCCGCCCAGCTTCCGTGAGTTGTCGCTAGAGATATGGCTTCTGAAACGAATCGCTGAACAATTGCGTAGTTGTGCTGCCTCACTTGTTCGGCTGCCTTTTGAAGTTTTGAGGCTATATCCCTAAAACCTTCAACTTGCGAAGCATTGGCCGCAATATTAACCTCGACAATTAAGGCGTTAAGATAAGCCACCAACAATTTTTCAGCTCCAGCCACTTCCGCCTCATCTTTTATTCCGCATAAAAACTCTAGAAGACTTGAAGCCATAATAAGGTTTGTTTTAATCTTCTCAGCATAGTTAAAGACGGATATGGCTTTTTTAACGTCCTCCAAGAATTTTCATCTCTCTTTGGGAAATTCTGAAGAGGCTCTGACACGCCACTTCTCAAGCCGTTTCCGCACTTCCTCCTCAAGTTTCTCCTTGGAGATGAGGCGCCCAACTACAATGACTTCATCGCCTAAAGTTATACTTGGAGCACTCATAATTTGGTGGGCGAGCCCTTCGGCTAAGCCTTCCCTCGTATTCATATCAACCTCCCGATATGCTAAGCCAAGCTTTTGTGCCACTTCAAAGGCTATTTGCTTTGCCGCCGGGCAGTTTGAGCATGTCGGCATCGTGAAAACTCTAAGTTCTAGAGGCTTAAAGCCAAATTCACCCATAATCCTAAATTACAAGCACAACACCTTTAAAATAGTTTTGATAACCCATAAAACTGGAAAATGTTTAAATCAAATGCAAAACGAATACTAAATGGGCTTAACGTGGGGGCCCGTAGCTCAGCTAGGTTAGAGCGACAGGCTCATAACCTGTTGGTCGCCGGTTCAAATCCGGCCGGGCCCACTAATGGGTTTTAGGCTGATTAAAACGGCTTCAAAATTTATGGGTGCCCATGTCACAAAAGAGGATATTAAGTGTGGCTTGGTCTATTAGGGCTTAAGAAAGGAGACGTTCTCATAGTCCATAGTTCCCTGAGTAGTTTTGGTTTGGTTGATGGTGCGCTGAAGCCGTTATCGACGCCATTCTTGAAACAGTGAACTGGCGCTATCCCGGAAGCCTTCAGAAAAAGAAAAATGCCTTAAGAAGCTTGAACCCAACACATTCCATAGCAGCTATTGGGGCGAAAGCGAAAGAAATTGTTGATGCAGCCAAAGAAAGCGCAGACAACGGCTTCAAAAAGTTCTCGAATATGACGGTTATGTTCTTTTAATAGGCGTTGGGTTAAGCACATGCTCAGCCATACATCTGGCCGAAGAACAAGTTCAGCTACCAAAGCGCATACTTGAGAAGATTCAGCCTCCTCAAGTTAAATGTAAAATATGGAAAGAACTTGGGATGGCCAAACTGGGACGTTGGCTTTGGGCATACCCGGACTTTGCCAAGATGGAAGAACCGTGTAGAAAACATGGAATAATGAAAAGCGTTAAAAGTGGTGAGAGCGAGGTGAAACTTCTAAGACTAAAGGATTTGATAGAGTTATATGCTGAATATTTGAGGAAGAATCCAGATACCTTTTTATCATGATTAACTTGTTAGGTTTCAGCTCTTAAGCTTCTTAACTAAAATGGCTGTTCTTCTTCCAAGCTCGCGGCAGTATTCAAGCTCCTCTTTGCCTGGTTTTTCCACAGCCGCTGCGCCATAGTGTTTGTCGTTTGCTCTTCCTTGAACAATCATTCCGTGAATCAGCATGGCATTTAGTATGGATAAAAGTGTTGTTTCAGCTCCTGTGGCTGTTCCTCCGGAGCTTGTGAAGGCTGCTCCTACCTTTCCTTCAAGTTTCCCATGAATTTTCACAGACTCATCTATTAACGCCTTAAGCTTGGCGGACATCTGCCCATAATATGTTGGCGAGCCCATTATGATGCCGTCGGCCGCCAGCAAATCCTCAACGCCTGTTTTGTCAACCTTCTTAACTACAACCTCGACGCCTTCCACTTGTCTTGCACCCTCAGCCACGGCAAAAGCCATTCTTTCAGTGTTCCCAGTTTTGGAGTCGTAAACAACAAGGATTTTTGCCATAACTCATACCAGCCCTATTAGGGCAAACTCTCATTTGAAAAGGTTTCAGCTTTAAATTTTGCCCTTCTCCGGTGCTTTATTGGCCAATTGGCAAATAGAAGATTCTTCCATAAGCTATAAGAGCTAAAACAGCTAAATTCCGGGGAGAATGGTGGAGCCTTTTTAGAGGGGAGAAAGGAGAGAAGGGAGAAAATCAGAACCCCACCATTCTCCCCATCATCCTTCCATGCGTATCTCTGTTTTCGCTTTTAAACTTTTTCTTTTCATTTCAAATTAAACCTAAACTAATTAAGGCGTCCCGTATGCTGCGTGTCTAATTTCAGCCTTAAACTTTTCCACATCCATGAAAAAGGTGTAGATTGGCCTAGCATTTACAACAAGCCACCAGTTTCCACGCCTTATCGATTCTTCAGGCTTTTCCCACTCGTTTATCATCTCAATTTTTATGTTAGGCAATGTCTCCCTAATCATCACTCTATCCTTTTCGCAAATTGATAGGAGAACTGGCACTTCTCACGTAAAACATTATTGCCTTACCAGCATCCTCCTCCAGTGGCTCATATTTCGCCTTGGAACTGACTCGTATTCGCCCTTTATTGGAAGATACAATGCGCTCCCTTCACTTGTTGAAATAAAACCATGTTTTTGTAAAAATTAGGCATTGAAATAAGCTCGCCCGTGTTAAAGGCATTAGCCAGAATAAACTTGCATGGTTTAATGCCCAAGCGCGATTTCCTCTGTCTAGCGTCTCGAATAACGCTTTGCAGCAGCATCCTACCCAGTCCGAGTTTCTGTGCGTCTGGTGTTGGGTTATAAATGCAATTTATGACGAGGACCCTTCACGCTTAAACGCCTTTGTCCGCTGCCTCCGGATAGAATAAGATTTGGGCTGCCGGTTTATCATTGTAGTAGGCGATTTTTGCGCAAGAACCATATTTGTCAAGCATCTCTTTAAAGCCAAAGCTTTTTGAGCCTAACACCTCTTGATGAACAGGGTCGCTAAGCCTCTTAGAAGAGCAGACATAAATAGCGTCATCTATATTTGAATCCTGGAGATTTTCAATTC
>JAGTQI010000046.1 GCA_018396955.1 Candidatus Bathyarchaeota archaeon
TGTGCAGATCAATATAGCGTCTGGCTTCTGGCGTTTAGGCGTTCCAGTTATCGTTGGTCCCCACGGCATAAAGTATAGGCGCATGTTGTTGGGAAGGGCTGACCGCGAAGAAGACTGGTACGTTTATGACGCTAGAACGGGCGAAAAAGTGTATGTGGGTCCGGCGCCAGAGCACCTGTTTTACGCGGCTGAAACTAAGGAGGAAGCCATGGTTATGATTGCCAAGCTTTGTATGCGCCCTAACGACACAACGAAAGGACGCGCCATAAAGCTGACACACTATATTGATCTGCACAAGCGCTTGTATGGAACAATGCCAGAGGACATCCACCGTTTCGTGCGAACAGTCGCCGACATACCGGTGACAATGAAGGATGAAATTATAAAGATTCTGGAAGAGAAGGGCTGGAAAGAAACTATAATTCCAGACCCGACGCTTCTGCCTAGGCTTATAAGGAAGAAGAAGGAGTAGAAGGGATGCGTATGGCGGCTGAACCTTGGCAGACGGCGGAAATCCCGGGACCCAAGAAGGCTTTGGTTATTACGAAGCCTGAAGTTGTTGCAGCCATGATTAAAAGGGCTAAGCGTCCAGTGCTTGTTGTTGGGCATAAGGCTGCTGAAACAGAATTTGATGGTGGAAAACTCATAGACTTCGTCATAGAGTTTTCAAAGAAGAGCGGCATCCCAGTTGTTGCGACAGCCCACATGATAGGCGAGTTCACAAACCGGGGTTTTAAGCCGGCTGCCTTCATGCCGGCGGTTGACATTGGAAACCGCCTCGTCGACCCAGATTGGGCTGGAGTTGATGGTAAAGGACAGCATGACCTAGCCTTGTTTGTGGGGCTCTATTACTATATGGAGTGGACGATTTTGTCCGGGCTGAAGCATTTCGCCCAACACTTGAAAACTATAACTTTGGATAATGTTTATCATCCCCATGCGAGCTGGTCTTTCCCAAATCTTTCCCACGAGGAGTGGGTGAAAAACCTTAAAGCCATAATAGAGAAAGTTTGAGGAGGCGAAATAGAAAATGAGCATGTTTCAGGACATACCCGTCGACGTTGGCGTAATCTACGAAGGCGAAAGAATAAGAAGAAAGGACATGTTTGTGGAGCTAGGCGGACCAGACGTCAAAGAAAAATTTGAACTCGCAAGGGTCAAAAAGCTAGAGGACGTCGAAGACGGAAAAATAGTCATAATTGGACTGGACATAAAGGACATGGAGGAGGGCAAAACCTACCCCTTTGGAATACTCATTGAGGTGGCTGGCGCCAAGCTGGAGCCAGAACTGGAGGGCGTTATTGAGAGACGCATCCACGCTTACTGCAACTATATCGAGGGTTTCATGCACCTAAACCAGCGCTACGACATTTGGCTAAGATTAAGCAAGAAATCCTATCAGAAGGGCTTAAACTCTTTCCAATATATTGGCAAAGTCTTACATAGGCTGTTTAAGAGCGAACTCCCAATAATCGAGAAGATGCAAGTAACCTTCATAACAGACGCTGAAAAGGTTAAGGAGCTTTACCCCCAAGCCTTGCAGATTTATGAGGCACGAGACGCGAGGGCGAGGGGGCTTAAAGACGAGGAAGTAGACAAGTTTTATGGTTGTATCCTATGCCAGTCTTTTGCGCCAACTCACTGCTGTGTGATAACTCCTCAGCGTTACTCTAATTGTGGCGCTATAAGCTGGTTTGACGCTAGGGCGTCAGCCAACATAGACCCTAAAGGCCCCATATTTGAAATTGACAGAGGCGAACTGTTAGACCCTGAAAAGGGCGAGTATTCCGGTGTGAACGAGGCTGTTAAGAAAAGAACTTTAGGCGAGATAACCCGCGTTTGGCTTTATACCGCTTTTGGCTATCCCCACACCTCTTGTGGCTGCTTTGAGGGAGTTGCCTTCTACATTCCAGAGGTAGACGGCTTCGGCATAGTCCACAGGGGTTATAAGGAAGTAACCGTAAACGGTTTGGCCTTCTCAACCTTGGCTGACTCAACGGCTGGCGGGCGCCAAGTGGATGGCTTCCACGGCATATCCGTCGAGTACATGCGTTCTCCAAAGTTCCTGCAAGCCGACGGAGGCTACAAACGTGTGGTCTGGATGCCGAAGGAAGTGAAAGAACGCGTTAAAAACTTCATTCCGCCGGAGCTTATGGACAAAATCGCCACAGAAGAAGACGCCAAAACCATTGATGAGTTGAAGGCTTTTCTGAAGAAGCGAAACCACCCGGTTGTCGAACGCTGGAGAGAGGAGGTTGTACCCGTTCCGGAGGCTGTTCCGGCGGAAGCCGCTGAAGCTCAGGAGGAAGCCGCACCAGCCATGGTGCCAACAATAACTGCGGCAACACTGCCCATAACTGCTGGCGGATACAAAATCATACTGAAGGACGCAAAAATCTACGCCAAACGTGTCATAATTCGCTCTGTTAAAAGCGAGACCGAAAAAAGGTGAAATGGCTTGGCTGAAAAAAAGGAAAAGGACGAAAATATTTTAGGGTTAAAACTGAATTCTCGACTGCTGGAGCTTCTAGCAAAGCTTCAAGAGGTTGAGCTTGAAGACTTCGAAATGGAGGTTGGAGACCTAGAAATTTGGCTTCAACCCGGCGCAGTTGCAGCCCCAGTTATTGCCCCGCCAAAAGTTGCCCCGCCAGTTAAGGCTAAGCCCACACAGATAATTGAGGCTGAATTTATTCCGCCGGTTGAAACCTATCCCGGAAGGGTTGTGGAAGTTAAGCTTGGAGCCACAAAAAGTGAAGGTGGAACAAGGGGCAGAACAGTGGTTATTGGGGGCGAAACCACCCCGGCTTTCTACACCTTTGAAAGGCCAACGCCCCATCCGCCGGTCATATCCCTTGACGTTTTTGACATGGAGGTTCCGCTGGCTAAGGCTGTGAAGATGCATGTTAAGGATGTTTTAGGCGACCCTGCAGCATGGGCTAAATTGGCCGTTGAAAAGTTTGGCGCAGACATGATAACCATCCACCTAATTAGCATCGACCCCCTTGTTAAGGACGCCTCCCCTAAAGAGGCTGTTAAAACCGTTGAGGCTGTTGCACAAGCGGTTGACGTGCCACTGGTAATCGGAGGCTGCGGCGACCCAGTTAAGGACGCAGATGTATTCCAAGAAGTTGCCGAAGCCTTCGCTGGCGAGCGTTTCCTAATTAGTTCTATTACGCGGGACATGGATGTTGAACGTTGCGCCAAGTTTGTTAAGAAGAATGGGCATGTGGCCCTTTCATTCACACCCATGGACTTAAACCTTGCCAGGGAGCTGAACCGTCGACTATATGATTATCTGCCTAAAGAGGACATCGTCATGGACTTAACAACGGCGGCTCTAGGCTACGGTTTAGACTACGCATTCACAAACATGGAGAGAGCTCGCCTGGCGGCTTTGATGGGCGATCCAGAACTGGCTCATCCTATGTCTTCTGGAACGACAAACGCTTGGGCAGCCCGCGAAGCTTGGATGAAGATGGCTCCTGAGTGGGAGCCCCGCGAGCTTCGTGGACCATTGTGGGAGGTTGTTACTGCTTTGACGCTTCTGTTGGCTGGTGTTGACCTGTTTATGATGATGCATCCGGCGGCCGTCAAAACGGTTAAGGACGTTATTGCCCAGCTTATGGGTGGCAAGTCCGGCAACGCTGATAGGCTTGTGGAGTGGGTTAACGCCAAAGTTTAGAGGGTTAATGGGGGTTTAAGCGATTGAGTGAAAGGGAAGCTAAAGGAAAGATTGGTGTTAAGGAGCTCAGCCCAATAGACATTTACAAGCTTCTGCCCCGCACAAACTGTAAGGAGTGCGGCGAAGAAAACTGTATGGCCTTCGCCACAAGAGTCGTCAACCGCGAAGTCCCAATAGAAAAATGCCCGCCCATATTGAAGAAGGAGCTTGAGAAAGCCTACAAGCAGCTTAAGGAGATGTTGAAACCAGCCGTAAAAGAGATTGTTGTCGGCGCTGGCGAAAGAGCTGTTAAAATTGGCGGAAAACTTGTCATGTACCGCCATGAGCTTACATACTTCAACCCAACAGCCATAGCCATAGACGTCACAGACGAAATGCCAGAAAATGAAATTCTAAGCCGAATTAAGCGGATTGAAGAATTCCGCTACGAGTATATCGGGCAAATCTTAAAACTGGACATGGTTGCGGTGCGCTCCACCTCTAACGACCCTGACAAGTTTAAGGCAGCGGTCAAGAAGGTGGCTGAAAACACCAAACTGCCAATGATTTTGTGTTCACTAAACCCAACAGTTTTAGAAGCCGGCTTGATGGCTGCGCCCAAAGCGCGACCGCTATTATACGCGGCTACCAAGGATAATTGGAGGGAGATGGCTGAGCTAGCCTTAATGTACGGCTGTCCACTGACAGTTTTCGCTCCCAACAACCTTAAATTGTTGAAGTCTTTGGTGAAAACGCTTCTGGAATATGGCGTAGAAGACCTTGTTCTGGATCCGGGAACATTTGCTGGCGACGGGTTGGCTGACACGCTCAACAACTTCACCATGATAAGGCGTTTGGCTTGCAAAGGGGGCGATGAGCTTTTAGGCTTTCCGTTGCTGGGTGTTCCCATGACTGTGTGGCTTGACAGCTCTGGAGTAGCTCCAGAAATCGTAAAGTGGCGGGAATCCTACTTGGCTGCTATGCTCATAGTACGTTTTGCCGACATCCTCATAATGCACAGTCTAGACGGATGGGCGCTTCTGCCCAACACCATTTTGAGAGCCAACATTTACACGGATCCCCGCAAACCTGTAGCCGTGGAGCCAGGTTTAAAGGTTTTTGGCATCCCTGACGAGAACTCACCGGTGATGTTTACAACCAACTTCGCCCTAACCTATTACACAGTGGCTTCAGACATAGAATCAGCAAAAATAAACGCCTACTTGCTTGTAGTGGATACAGAGGGCATAGCCGTAGACAGCGCGGTGGCCGGACGAAAACTAACGGCGGAAAAAGTGGCAGAAGCCTTAAGGGCTTCAGGCATAGAGGGCAAGGTGAAACACAGAAAACTCATAATTCCTGGAAAAGCGGCACGCTTAAGCGGAGAAATAGAAGAGCTGAGCGGATGGCAAGTCCTAGTTGGACCAAGAGACTCATCGGAAATACCGAAATTCCTACAAGAAAAATGGCAAAGTTCATAATGTGTTCTCCGTCTCTTAAAACTTCACTCTTCTTGAACTTTGTTTTATGTTAATTTAGTTTAGTTAGTTAATAATTAAGTTAGGGAAAAGACTAAGGAATTAACGGAAAATTTAAACGGTTTTTTGAAAGCAAAGTATCAACAATATGAAGAATTCGATATGGCTCAAACAGCAAATAGTAACACTCATAAACAAGTAAGCTTTGCTATTTGCAAAATACCTATGCAATGAAAAGACTCACATAACTAAACAACCAACACCCATTTTTTCTAACAAACCATAAAAACGTGTTCGGTTTGGGTTTTCAATTTTATCTTCACTTGATTTATTATGACAGCTAAATCAGTTTTATTATAAAGGCACATTTAGATGCGCCGGTTGCTAGGCTTTCAATAAGTTCGGCTTTAACTTTTTTCTTGGTTACTGTACTGAACATGTATGCAAGCCAATTGGTGAAGCATGCTGAACACAGTATAGGCGACAACTTAACCATCTTTTTTTCAACCAGTGTACATTCACATCGCTCAGATTTAAACTCATAAATGATAGTATCGTCGTCTTCCTTCCAACATCCGGCGCTCGGACTCCTATCTAACAGCTCGATTAGGGAATCCAAATCGCGGCCACTCAAGTCATATCCATGAACTTTTAAGAAAATCTTACAGCAGTCTTCACCAGATTTTTTAAGAATCTTCCTAGCTGTCTCTTCATCCACTTCATTCAAGCCAGCCACCACACCCGTAATCCATGTTCGCAGAAACTCTTCACATCTGCCCGTATTCTTCACAACGTCAGCATACGTGCGCGCAGAAGGCATAAGCTCCTTCCTTGCCATCTTTTTTACCTCCATCTCCAAAATAGTCATAAATTTAAATTATTAAAAGATAATGCACACGCCTTAGGTCATTTGCGGTTTATAAAGCCTCAAGTATTCTGTGGTTGTTGGGAATATTGTCCTAACTCTTTCGTGGCGTTTTTTGGCGTTTATGGTGTTTTCCAGCATTGTGAAGGCTCTGGGTGTGCTGAACCTTTCTGTTTCGCCGTTCTCCCTTCTCCGCGTTATTTTTATGCAGTTGTCCACTATGCAGTTTAGGACGCATGCGCCACAGTATATGCACAGCTCTTCTGTTATTCCAATTTCGCCGGTAGCCCGCCAGAACAAGGCGTTTGTGGGACAAGCCTTAATGCACAATTTACATTCAATACCCTTACATGTCCGCTTATCTATCGATATGCTTCCACCGACAAAGAATTCTTTAACACCCAAAGGTGCGAGGAGCTCTTCCCTACGCTTTCGCTTTTCCCTTTCGTCTGTTTCAATAAGTAGACTGAATATGTCTGGAGACGTGAAACTGCTGGGCTTGTCTTTGGAAGTCATCCCAAATTCATCTTGGCTTTATTCTGCAAGAACAGTAATAGCCCCTTCAATATTATAACTATTTTATCGGTAACTACCCAATACACGCATCAAATTGTCTTACAAAAGCACGAGAGCTATAAATCAACTATCCAAACCAGTTTAACCTCTTTCCCGAATTCTCAAGCAAAGCTTCTAAATGCCGCTATTCGCCGAAGAGCTTCCTAAGATTAAAGCTGTTTTCGCCATGCTGAGCTTTTGCCGTTTCTGGTTCTGGAACAGCTGTAACGTTTGTGTAAACATTAAGCCTATTCTCAAGCTCATTTTTGCGGGACTCCAGCTTTTCAATGCTTTCAGTCTTAATCCTAACCTTCTGCTCCAGCTCTTTTATGGCTAACTTTTCCTCCAGCAGCGAGCCTTTCCTCTAAGGTTTTCTCCTTCTTTTCCGGCGAATGCAACTGAAACTCCAGTTCAGCCCTCTTTTTCTGAAGGTCATCGATTTATGCCACAAGGTCAAATCCAGCACCACCTTAAACCTTTACACCACAAGCATAATCAGGGTTATGAACATAAAATCCATATCAAAAATCAGTAAGCCAAACCGCAAAAAATATAGCAAAACACAAGCCACCAATACGCTGAAGGCGAGAAATGCATGTGTGAATTTAAAGTAATACTAAACGGAAAAGAAGTTTGGAACGATGTTGTCTACGCGAAGGTAGAAGGCGGAAAAATAATACTGAAGGATGTTTCCGGACAAACAAGGGAGTTTAAAAACTGTAAAATAGTGGAAGTGGACGTGAACGCAACCCGCCTAGTGCTAGCCCAATAAACTCGAATCCCATCTTATGAGAGAACAGAACGACAAGAAAGCCGAAAACCAGACCAAAAGCTATTGGAAAAGGTAGTCCTGGAAAAATCCCGCCTTTCTCAAGCATTTTAAAAGCTAAAAAGCAGCCTAACAAAATGCCAAATACAGATGCTAGACAAGGCGATAAACCAAAATAGATAAGCATGTGCCCGGCAAGCATGGAGTAAAAGGTTAGGTCGCCAAGCCCCATGTGAATATCCCTAAAAGTGAAGCTTAAACCCCTAAACTTTTCCAGTCCCTCACGGGCAATCTTGCCCACTGGTCCACGATAAACGGCGAAGGCATCATAAACGGCCAAAAAACACAAGATGAGAACTGTGCTTAAAGTTGGAACACAAGCCCCTAGGAAAGCTCCAAGAGCACCACCTAACAAAAGCACGAAAAAATCGCCAAATTTGCTGCGTGTCTTAAATATTATGTAACAGACAAGCATCGTTAAAAGGAATGAGATGGGAACGAGAATTTCGATGAATGGAAAACCGAAGAGCCCAAGAGCGGCTGATAAGTAAACAAATGATAGAAGAAAGGCGGCTGTAGCCAAAGAGAAACCAACAACAATGGCAATAAGTCTATCCCTTTTCCTTTTTAAAAGTAAAAACAGAATTGTGGCGCCAAATCCGACCAAAACAACAAAGTATATGGCGTTTCCAAGAGAGCCAACTGGGTCCTCTGAAAACGGTGTAACACTATAAAGCTCAATAGGAGAAGCAAATAAGACATGGGCGCACAAAATTCCAACGGACAAGCTTACCAACACGGGAGCTAGATGAGTTAATCTAGCCTTGAAGCCGTCTTGACCCAACCTATCACCAGGCTTTAATGAGATTTCAGTCTTAAAATGCATTTGTGGTAGAAAAACTTTCCCTACAATCGGCTTCGAAGATGGAGCAACGTTTTAAATCTTAATTTCGGCTAAATACGCCAAATCCAGCTCAGCAATCTGTAAATGCTTTATATCTTCCGCTGTAAATATCACTGGCAGTGAAATCAAATGCTCGTGACCAACAAAGAGTTACTAAAAAGGGCTCAAAAGGAAGCCTACGCGGTCGGAGCCTTCAACATCCAAAACCTTGAAAGCCTACTGGCAGTTGTGGAAGCCGCAGATGAAGAAAAGTCGCCAGTAATAGTTGCTGTAACCCCAAGCGCCATAAAATATGGCGGACTGAGCTATCTGGCAAAGCTTATCCAAACAGCAGCTGAAGCCACACCAGTGCCCATGTCGCTACACCTTGACCATGGAGAAGACGTGGAAACCGTCAAAAAATGCTTGGAGGCGGGCTTTACATCCGTGATGATTGACGGCTCCCACCTGCCCTTCGATGAAAACATAGCCCTAACAAAGCGTGTTGTAGACATAGCCCATCAAAAGGGCGTCTCAGTTGAGGGTGAGCTTGGAAGACTCACGGGTGTTGAGGAAAAAACTGTTGAGGAGAGGGAGGCTGTCCTAACAGATCCAGAGGAAGCCGAAGAATTTGTAAAACTGACAGGCGTGGATGCTTTAGCTGTTTCTATTGGCACTTCTCATGGTGCCTACAAGTTTAAAGGTGAACCCCAACTAGACTTTGAAAGATTGAAGCAGATACGCGAAAGGGTTGAGGCGCCTCTAGTGCTGCACGGCGCCTCAAGCATCCCACAATGGATTATTGAGAAAGCCACAAAATATGGAGCAGAACTGTCCGGAGCAAGGGGCATACCAGAAGAGCATATCAGAAAGGCAATTTCTCTTGGAATAACAAAGATAAACATAGATACAGACCTAAGACTGGCTTTTACGGCCGCCGTCCGCGAAGTCTTGGCAAACTCTCCAAAAGAGTTCGACCCCAGAAAAATTCTCGGACCGGCAAAAGAAGCCATGAAAGAAGTTATTAAGGCGAAAATGCGCTTGTTTGGAAGCTCTGGAAAGGCATAATGGATGGAGGGGAGGTCCAAATGCGAATAGGCGTATTAAGTGGAGGGGGAGACGCCCCGGGTATAAACGCCGTTATAAGAGCTGTTGTTAGGCGGGGAATACAAACATACGGGGATGAGATTATAGGCATAAAGGAAGGCTGGCGGGGGCTACTAGAAGGCAAATTGGTTCTATTAGACTTTGAGGCTGTTGCAGGCATACTTCCAAGGGGAGGCTCAATCCTTGGCACTTCAAGAACCAACCCTTTCAAACGGGAAAAGGGACCAGAACAAATAATGGAAAACGCCAGAAAAGCTGGTTTGGATGCTGTAATAGCCATTGGTGGAGACGACACCCTAAGTGTTGCCCATAAGATGGCTGATTATGGGCTTAAATGCGTAGGCGTCCCAAAAACTATAGACAACGACTTGGTGGAGACAGACTACACTTTCGGCTTTCACACGGCTGTAGCCATAGCAACAGAAGCCCTAGACAAGCTTCACAGCACAGCAGAAGCCCACAGCCGCGTCATAATCCTAGAAGTTATGGGACGCTACACTGGACATATAGCCCTAGCAACCGGAATAGCCGGAGGAGCAGATGTCATCCTCATACCAGAAAAGCCCTTTGACATAGATGAGGTCTGCGAATACATTAGGCGAAGACAAAAACGCGGGAGAAACTTCAGCTTAATAGTGGTGGCTGAAGGCGCCAAACCGAAGGGCGGTAAGGAAATAGTTTACAGCGAACGCGTAGACGAATTCGGCCACATAAGCCTAGGCGGAATAGGCTATTACTTGGCTAAGGAGATTGAGCAACGGACTGGCATAGAAACAAGAGTGGTTGTCTTGGGACACTTGCAGCGGGGCGGTTCACCAACAGCCTTCGACCGCATACTAGCCACAAGGTTCGGCGTATCAGCAGTAGACCTAGCACACGAAGGAAAGTTTGGGTACATGGTGGCGCTTAAAGGCAACCAAATAGTGCCGGTGCCGCTTAAAGACGTTGTTGGCAAAAGGAAAACTGTTGACATTGAACTTTACGAGCTTGCCAGCGTCTTCTTCGGCTGAACATTTTCCATCGACAATGATAAATAACACGAAAAAGGATTGCAGTTATAGACTATCCTGAAGTTCTTACAAATGTAGGAGTTCTTGGTATTCCGGGTTAACTTTTCCATGTTTTTCTTTGATAATTTTGCTGATTTTATGCCATTCTTGTGCTATTTTTGGCCATAGTTCACTGGTTATTAACTGTTTTGTAACGTATTCTTTTAGTGGTTTTTCCCGTTTGATTGTCTTTTGGCGCCACTCAAAGCTTATGAGGCTTGCGCGTTTTAGGTATACAATCGTGTGGCCTATTTGATCGTAATCAAGTGGGTATTCCATGATTTTTTCTAAGTCTTTTAGGAGAGAGTCAACTGTTATTTCATCTTCTGGATGTAGACATATGGTGGCTATTATATTTTGAATGAGCTTCGCAGTCTTGGTCAGATATATCCCAATCTTTTTGGGTGGAATAAGAGTTTGTTCTAGGCGGTAGCCATACCTTCTGTAAAACCAGCTTTTGATGATTTCAGCCAGCGCTACGTAGGCGCCGAGAATCGCGGCTAGGGCTATGAAGAAGGTTGCCGGTGGCTTGACAAATCTGAAAATTTCTCCCAAAGGAGTGTAGGGAATTATCAACGCGAATATTATTATTGCTATGTTGCCTAAGAGTAAGAGTCGGCTTGGCTTGCTTTTCCAGAAGGGCGACTTCTTTGTTCTAATGGCAAAGATTACAAGAGTCTGTGAAGTCAGGGATTCGATGAACCACGCGGTTTGGAACAAGGGCTCAGAGGCGTTAAATATGAAAAGCATTGTAAAGAATGTTAGGAAGTCGAAGATGGAGCTGACAGGTCCAAGGCATAGCATGAACCGTCTAATAAAATGTATGTCCCACCGTTTAGGCTTTTCAATGTATTCTTCGTCAACCTCGTCTGTGGGTATTGTTGACTGTGAAAAGTCATAGAGCAGATTGTTAAGCAGTATCTGTATGGGTAGCATTGGCAGGAAGGGCAGAAACAATGATGCGCCTGCAACGCTGAACATGTTTCCAAAGTTTGAGCTCACACCCATCATTATATACTTCATAGTGTTGCCGAAGGTTTTCCTACCCTCTAAAACACCGTCATGAAGCACTGTTAAATCATTCTGCGATAGAATTATGTCTGCGGATTCCTTTGCAACGTCAACAGCGTTTTCCACAGATATGCCAACATCCGCGCTTTTTAGGGATGGTGCATCATTAATTCCATCTCCTAGAAACCCAACAACGTGTCCATTATTTTTTAAAGCGTTCATTATTCTGTCTTTCTGGGCTGGTGTAACCCTGCAGAACACATTTGCTTCTTCGACAACTCTTGCAAGGGCGTCATCATGCATTTGGGCAATCTCGCTTCCGGTAACTATCCCTTTAATATCAAAGCCGAGGTGTTCGCAAACCTTCCTTGTTACCAGTTCATTGTCGCCTGTGAGAATTTTTAGTTCTATGCCAGCATTTTTCAGAAGCTGCAAGGCTTCTCTCGCTGTTTCTTTAGGAGGGTCGAGAAAAGCTACGAATCCCAAAAACACCATTTCTTTCTCGTCGTTCGCCGTATAGATTGGCTTGTCTTCTCTTAGACGCTTGTAGGCTACGGCTAAAACCCTATAGCCTTCAACGCTAAGCTCAACATATTTCTGCTCAATTTTTCTGCGCACTTCATCCGTTATGTCGGCTATAACCTCTCCAACCTCATAGAAGGAGCAAATCTTGGCAATCTCTTCTGGAGCCCCCTTCGTGATCATGAACCGTTGATTTTGATATTCAACAACTATTGAGAGCCTTCTACGAACAAAATCAAAAGGCACCTCATCAATTTTCTTATAATCTTTAACA
>JAGTQI010000047.1 GCA_018396955.1 Candidatus Bathyarchaeota archaeon
AAAATCAAGGGTGAGGCTGACAATTTTCATAGACTTTATCTCCAAACAAGGGAGAAGGTAAAAGCCCTTCAAAAGGAAATGGTGAAAATACTGGATGAAATCAAAAGTTTCAGGGAGGAAATTTCCGCTGAAGAAGAGAAAAGGCGAAAGGAAGCTGAAGAAAAACTCTTAGAAAGTGTGGAAAAGCAAGCCTTTGAAAAGCTGAGGCGTGGCGAAAAGCTGACTTGGGAGGAATTCAAAATTTTAGCCGAGAAAGGGTTAGCATAAACTTAAAGTAACTTCACATAAATATTGAATTGGAAGAGAATAGATGACTGAACTGGAACGGAAACAGAAGAGAATCTTAATCCTCTGCGTTGACAGGGACGGAGACCTAACGGCAAAAGCCGAAATAAAAACACCGTTAATTGGAAGGAACAACAACCTTAATGCGGCAGTCTCTTTAGCTCTAAAAGACCCGGAAGAGCCGGACGCCAACGCCATGTTTGAAGCTATACGCGTTTATGACCATCTTCTCACGGACGAGACAAAGCAAGCCTTTGAAAAGCTGAGGCGTGGCGAAAAGCTGACTTGGGAGGAATTCAAAATTTTAGCCGAGAAAGGGTTAGCATAAACTTAAAGTAACTTCACATAAATATTGAATTGGAAGAGAATAGATGACTGAACTGGAACGGAAACAGAAGAGAATCTTAATCCTCTGCGTTGACAGGGACGGAGACCTAACGGCAAAAGCCGAAATAAAAACACCGTTAATTGGAAGGAACAACAACCTTAATGCGGCAGTCTCTTTAGCTCTAAAAGACCCGGAAGAGCCGGACGCCAACGCCATGTTTGAAGCTATACGCGTTTATGACCATCTTCTCAACGAGGGCAACCCGGATGAAGTTTTTGAAATTGCAACAGTGTCCGGTTCAGAGCTGGGAAGTATTAATGCCGACAGGAAAATAGTTGCAGAACTAGGCGAAGTTTTAAAGTCCTTTCCGGCAAACGAAGTTATTCTCGTAACTGATGGTTATTCAGACGAAGCCGTCTTACCCCTAATAGAGTCCAGGGTGCCAGTCTCGTCCGTGAGAAGAATAGTCATCAAACACAGCGAGTCCATAGAGGAAACAGCCGCCCTAATCTCAAAATACTTCAAAATGATTTTGGAAAACCCCAGATACTCCCGCATAGCCTTAGGCTTGCCTGGGCTCCTCTTCCTTATCCTTGGCATTCTCACAATGTTCGGCTTAGTCGGCTACTACCTAATAGCCTTCATCCTTGTTCTGGGAACATACCTGTTCGTAAAGGGCTTCAACGTCGATAAGACGCTTAAAAAAGCATACGTTTGGATAAAGGAGTACTCCCCACCACCCCTCCCAGTGCAGATCTCCGCGTTCGCCATACTTGCGGGCATACTTTGTATGGCTATCGGCCTTTATCTAGGGTTTATTTCGGCTTCCGAGGCATTGTTATCCCTCGGCATAGATTTGTCCAACTGGCTGAACATCTTTTCGCCACAAATTGCCGGCTACTTTATTATGGACTCAAAAGACCTCATAATCATCGGGGTTTGCGTGGCGTTGGCTGGGAGGGCAATACGCTGGTACTTCGAAAGGGACGTGAGGCTTTTACGCAACGCAGCCCTAATAGTCCTTGTTGGGTGGACTAGGCAGATCCTTGAATCCGCCTCCAACATTTTAATAAACCCTAAAATCGGCTATGAAATTTTAATATTCTCAATTATTATTGGCATTTTGCTGGGCATCGCCTCGCTACTCATTATTGTCGTGATTCACAGGTCTGCAAAGGGTTTTTTCAAGGAGTCTGAAGAGAAGGTTGAAGAGCTTAAAGAACAAAGCTAAAATTGCAGTTATTGGCGGGACAGGCTTCGAAAAACTCTTCGCAAACTTTCAAAAAGTTATTGTTGGAACTCCTTACGGGATTCCCCCACCATTATTTGTTGGAGAGATCAACGGCAAAGAAGTTGCTTTTCTCCCCCGGCATGGTCTTGAACATTCAATTCCACCACATAAGGTGAATTATAGAGCAAACATTTACGCACTGCATAAAGTCGGTGTGGAAAGAATACTGGCCGTAAACGCTGTGGGGGCAATAAACAAGAGCTTAAAACCAGGCGACGTGGTTGTCCCCCACGATTTTGTAGACTTTACGAAAACCCGCCCCACAACTTTTTACGATGAAGCCCCAGTAACACATATTGATGTCTCCCATCCCTACTGCCCAGAAATTCGCAAAATTCTAATTAAAACAGCTGAAAAAATTGGTTTAACTGTTCAGCCCAAAGCCGTGCTCGTCTGCACTGAGGGCCCCCGCTTTGAAACCCCAGCAGAGATTGAAATGTTTAGGCGTCTGGGCTTCGATATTGTCGGAATGACTGGTTTGCCAGAAGCCGTGTTAGCTCAGGAGCTTGAGATATGTTATGCATCCGCTTGTTTTGTCTCAAACATGGCTGCTGGAATGCAGGAGCGTTTAACACCTAAAGAGGTTTATGACGTTTCACGGAAAGTTCAGCCCAAAATGGAGCAACTTTTAATTGAGACCATTAAGGCTTTACCAGTTGAGCGGAAAAGTTGCCCATGCGCCAAGGCGCTTAAAAATGCGAGGCTCAAATAAATGTTAAGGTCGATACTATTAGCCATCGGCGCATACAAAATTTATGAGAAATGGCTTTGGCATCAAGTCAAAAACGGTGTTAAGCCAGAACACATAGCCGTTATCTTAGACGGGAACAGGCGTTGGGCCTCAGAGAAAGACCTTGACCCATGGTATGGCCACAAAAAAGGAGCTGAAAAAGTTGAGAAGCTCCTGGAATGGTGTCTAAAACTTAATGTCAAATCCATAACACTGTACGCTTTTTCAACAGAGAACTTCCGGCGCCCCAGAAAAGAGGTTGAAGAGATCATGCAAATCGCTGCTGAAAAACTCCAAAAGATTATAACGGATGAGAGGATCCACAAGAACAAGGTTCGGGTTAAGGTTATTGGAAGAATAAATTTGCTTCCAGAGAACCTGCAGAAAATGATAGCCGATGCGGAAAAAGCCACTCAAAATTATGATAAGCACTTTTTGAACGTAGCCTTCGCCTATGGTGGACGAGCTGAGATAGTGGATGCTGCAAAGAAGATTGCTGAAATGGTTCAGAAAAAGGAAATAGCCCCTGAAGAAATTGATGAAGAACTGTTTGAGCAGCACCTTTACACCTCCCACCTGCCAAAGCAAGATCCAGACCTGATTATACGAACCTCCGGAGAGGAGAGACTCAGCGGTTTCTTACTGTGGCAGTCAGCCTACAGCGAACTTTGCTTCCTAGATGTTTATTGGCCCGACTTCCGCCTAATCGACCTTTTAAGGGCTGTTAGAACTTTCCAGAAGAGGAAAAGGCGTTTCGGAGCCTAAATTTGCTGGAATTATGCTCTTTTTTTCGCACTAACAACCGAGATAACATCCCTATCCTTCAGCAGGTAATCTTCCCCCACACGTTTTCTTTCTCGGGCTTCAACGGCGTATATGAAGCTTTCGCCGAGCTCTGTGTGGATTAGATAGGCAAGTTCACGGGCTGTAGTTCCATAAGGCACTAGGTAAGCGTCTGGCAAAACCCTACCGTGATGGTCAGATAAATGCTCCAAATCCTCCACCGGGTAAACTGTAATCATGTTCAAAAGCTTAAAGTATGCCATGTTTATGGCTTCCTGAACGCCTGTGGAGCCAAATTTCAACAAAACCTTTTCTCTAATCGTCTCCAAGGCTTTAAGCTGGCTTTCAGTAAGCCTTTCCGAATTGTTAATTTTGAAGTTGCAGTCGCCCGGTCTATAATCTATCAGCTTTTTCTCTGCAGCCCTCCGCAACGCAAGTTCTGCTTCAGCACAGCATGGAACAACAATATAATTCAGCTTTTTCAGCCTCTCAAGGTTTTCTTCAGCTGTCGGCACATCCATCTTGTTCGCCGCTATCAGCATTGGCTTTGCAATCTGCCTCAAAGCGGCAATAAACCTAAAAAAGTCTTCTTCACCCCATCTTGTTGGCTTATCAGCATTTAAACCAGTCCTTCTAATAGCTTCGAAAATGTGGGTTCTCCTAATTGCTAAGCCGCTGAGCCTCTCCTCCAAAATTGAGATTAGGTCTGTTGACCCGGATTCGGCTGTTCTGGCAATTTTTGGCCAGTCCCTTTTTAGGATGTTGGCCATCCACATGGTTATTTCATGCTCGAGAAACTTTACATCTTCAACAGGGTCATGTTCGCCGGGTTTGCAGATTCTTCCTTCAGAGTCTGTTCCGCCAGAAGCATCCACAATATGGATTAGCACGTCAGCCTTCCTTATTTCATCTAAGAACTGGTTGCCTAAGCCTCTCCCCTGCCATGCCCCTGGAACGAGACCGGCACAATCGATGAATTCGACGGGGATTAAGCGGACGCCGTCGATGCATAGGGAGTTCACCGGCGTGTCTTTAACCCCAAACTCTTTACAGACGCATGGCGTCCTCACATAACCAACGCCTCTATTGGGCTTTATTGTTGTGAAGGGATAGTTTGCAATTTCAGCCGGTGCGAGGGTTGCAGCACTAAAGAATGTTGATTTTCCAGTGTTAGGTTTCCCAACAATTCCCAATAGCCTTGAATAAGATCTTTGCATCCAAACCCACGTTACATAATCTTTACAGGCGGTTTTGGCTATATGGCTTATGTTAGCTCCTTCAAATAAACCCTTTCCGGAGCAACTCAACTAAAACTGTTAAAATGAGCATTAACACATAGGAATGTTCCGAAAACTTTCTAGTGAAGACGGCTATCCCATCTGCTCAATCCCTTTAATAGCGGCAGCGATGTTCCGGCGAAAGAGTAACTGCTGAACGCGCTACAACCACAGACAAAGGGTAATATAATGACAATGATTAAAGTGGCGAGCCTTAAGAACCTGGCAGCTTCTTCACATCCTCCTCGCTGAAGATATTTTAAGAACTAAATAAGACTAGGCAAGTCTATATTGCTAATCTTCCGGGGTTTGGGCAGCAAATTCTGTTGCCTGGATAATACCATTAGCTATTGATAAGAGGTTTATTGCAACCATCATCGCCAGCAACGGAATAAACTCCACAGTAAGGGTAAAGCCTTCAAAGTTTATTGTGAAGATGCCGAAGTTTGTTGAATATATGATATAGACAATTATGAAGAAGGACCTTAAAATGATGAGGATGTATTTATAGACTGTGCCTTCGCTTATTTTTATGGCGAAGGTGAAGAAAAGCAAAGCGCAAGCCAAAATCCAATATAATGTCGAAAACGGCTGGAAAACTGGTCCCAGGAAATGTGAAAGTAAAAACCAAATAATAAGCCAAACCAACCCGTAAATGGCTGTTATAACCGTTGCCTCAACAATCTTGGTAACAAGTTTTCGTCGGGTAGGTTTAGCTTCGGCTTCAACCTCGTTCATGGAGACCCCCAACGCTTTTCAGAGATTAGGATGTCCGCGAAAAATAGACGAATTTTGCCTTCCTCAGATGCTTGGAAAACGGATATTTCAAATAATTCTTGATAGCGTCCATTGGATGCCACGTCTAGAAATTGTTCCACTGAACCTATGGAGACATTTTGGAGATTGTATAGCTCAACTCGTAATGGTCCACTTAATGAGAATGGGGCATTATTGTAAAAACTTACTTCAAAAGAAACATGTGTGGTGTTGCTGCTAACGTAGGTCATGTTTAAGTTGCTGAAAGGTGCACCCCACTTGAAAGGAAATTTTCCGGCGACGTTGAAGGCTAATACGTAACCCACTCGGAAGTGTAGGGCAACGTTAACATCTAAGTCTTTACTGGTTGTTAGGAGTTCCCTATCCCTTGAAAGTGCATCCGCCAAACTAACAGAAGCACTCAAATTAGACGCAACAATCCTTCCAGCTGGAATATTCAGTGGCTGCGTTGAAAATTCTAAAATTTCATTACTTCCATCGTATATGCGTATGTTTACACATAATTCGGAAATGTCATAAAAGCCTGCATTATTCATGTAAAAGGGCAATGAGATGGAAAAGTTTCCATTTAACAAGGAGAAGCTGGGCTCTCCTATGCGTATGTTGTCTCTTGATTCAAAAATCTCCCATAATGAAAGAGCCACGGTGATCGGCAAAAGTAAAACAGCTAACCACAGAACTACAATTATCAACCTTAAGGCCTTAACTGTATGCCGCAATCCTGAACTCCTCTGTTGCCTAACTTTCTAAGCTTGAGCTGGCTGAGCTTGTTGGGTTGATTGAGAGGAGGGTGGCGGTTGTGCTGGTGGTTGTGGTTTTGGAGGGGTTGGAGAAACCATTTTCGTTTTCGCCTCTTTATAGAGCTGTATGCCCCTAACAGTTGCTATTGAGCCTATCCACCCCATTATGCCCAGAAACATAATTTTGATTACAGCTTCAACTATTGGTCCAAAGATTAATCCAAGAGACTCCGAAATGTTTCCAGACGTTATTATTCTTGCAACGGATTCCAGTTTCAGATAAGCCATTATAAAGGTTAGAACAAGCAGTACCAAGCCTACGGTTATGAGGATGTAGGCCACAAGTTCCGCCCTTTCTGTCTTCATTTCTACACCACTTTAAGGCTATTTTATTCCAAAAACTAGTATAAAAGCAATGTGATGTTTTCTGATTTGCAAAAGTCTTAAGTGTATTGGAACCCGTGAAAACCATTGAGTCGAAAATGAAAGCCGCCGTGTATTATAGCCAATTAGACATTAAAACTGAGGAGATGCCAATTCCTCAAATAGGCGATGATGAGGCTCTTGTTGAGATGAAGGCTTGTGGAATCTGCGGTTCAGATTTAATGGACTGGTATCTGAAGGCCCGCGCTCCACTGGTCCTTGGCCACGAGCCCTCCGGCGTAATTGTGGAGAAGGGCAAAAAGGTTAAAAATTTTGATGTGGGCGACAGAGTTTTCGTTCACCATCACGTTGCATGTTTGAAATGCCATTACTGCCAGCGTGGAGACTACACTCTATGCGAACAGTTTCACAAAACAAACATCGTTCCAGGAGGTTTCGCCGAATACTTTAAGGTTCCAGCCCCAAACCTTCAACTGGACACACTTAAAATTCCAGAAAGCCTATCCTTTGAGGAAGCCACTTTAATCGAGCCGGTTGGCTGTTGTATAAGAGCTGTTAAAAAATGTGGAATTCAGAAGGGCGACATAGTTGCTGTGATAGGCGCTGGGACGACGGGCATAATTCACACAGTTCTAGCTAAGATTTATGGTGCTGGAAAAGTCGTTGTAAGCGACTTGGTTGACTTCCGCTTGAAATTTGCCGAAAGGTTCGGAGCCGACGTTGTCGTAAATCCATTAAATGAAGATTTAGCCGCTGTTGTGAGAAAAGAAACTGATGGCAGGGGATTTGACCTAGCAATTGTTACGGCTCCAAGTTTGGAAGCTTACAAGACCGGGATGAGCATATGCAGAAAGGGCGGGAAAATCTGCGTTTTCGCCCCAACAGCCCCCGGAAAAATTTTGGAGATAAGCCCAAAACAGCTTTTCTTCGATGAGCTGCGGATAATTCCCTCCTATTCGACTTCCCATGTAGAAACCAGGGAAGCCCTAGAACTGATAAAGTCTGGAGAGATACGCGTAAAGGATTTAATAACACATCGCTTTCCGCTTGAGGAGACCGCCAAAGCCTTTAAAACAGCCTTGGAAGATAAAGAAAGCCTAAAGGTTATTGTGTTGGGTAAGTGAAGGGTTATGAAGGCAGCCATGCTTTATGGAGTTAAAGATTTAAGAGTCGAGGATGTGGAAACCCCGAAAGTCGGGTCTGGCGAAGTCCTGGTGCGAGTTAAGGCTGCGACAACATGCGGCACAGACCTAAAAATTTTCCAGCGGGGCTACGTTGAAAAAGTGATAAAACTTCCAACAGTTTTTGGGCATGAATGGGCTGGCGATGTCGTTGAAGTTGGCGAAGGCCTAGAATGGCCCAGAAAGGGCATGAGGGTCCGCGCTGGCAACAGTGCCCCGTGCCTACACTGTTTCATGTGCAGTAAAGGCAAATACAATCTTTGTGAGAACATGATTTGGCTTTGGGGAGCCTACGCAGAATACATCAAAGTTCCAGCCCACATGGTCCTCGTCAACATGCAAGAAATCCCACCGCATATATCTTATGAGGAAGCCGCCATAACAGAACCGCTAGCATGTGTACTTCACGGGATTGAGGAGGCAAGGGTTAAAATGGGCGACTGTGTGGCAATTATTGGAGCAGGTCCCATCGGGCTATTGCACCTTTTAACGGTAAAGAAGATGGGAGCTGAAAAGGTGATAATGACCGACCTTGTTGATGAAAGACTTGAATTTGCTAAAAAGCTAGGGGCAGACGAAACCATAAACGCTGGAAAGGAAAACATCGAGGAGGCTGTTCGTAAAGCAACAGGTGGCTATGGAGCAGACATAGTCATCGAGGCTATTGGACAGCCAGCTACATGGGAGCAAGCCCTGAGGCTTGTTAGGAAGGGCGGAACAGTCCTCGAGTTTGGAGGATGCCCACCTGGAACAAAAGTGCAATTTAATACCGAACAGCTCCATTACGGAGAAACCATAGTGCTGGGCACCTTTCACGCAACTCCCATACACTTTCGAAAAGCCTTAAACCTGATAGCCTCAAAAACCATAAATGTGGCGCCCCTCATAACGCGGAGAATGCCCCTAGAAAAGATAGGGGAAGCCTTCGAAGTACTTGCCACTTCAAAGAAGGAGATAAAAATAGCCATACAACCATAAACAACGCACGTAGTGACTGGAATGGTTGAGGCTGATGGCTACATCTTAAGAATAGCCAGAAAAGATTGGATTGAAAAGGTTTTTGACACAGCCATGTACTATACTGGTGCTCCGAGGAAATGGAAGGCTGGACAGACAATACTATTTATTGGAAGAACAGAGTCCGGCGATTCTTTCATTGGCTACGGCGTAATTGAAAACGTTTACGAGAAAGAGGAGCTTTCAGAAGAGGAGCAGAGGGAGTGCGAAACATATGGGTGGCGCAAAGCCCTCGAGTTCAAATATATCGTGCGATTTGAAAAGCCATTACTCGTTAGAGAGACGTTCCTAAGGGACTTGAAGCTTAGCGGAAAAACCCTTCACAGCTTGCCGCTTAAGGCGGAGCAGATAAAATCCATTCTAAGCCAAGCTGAAGGGTGAAGTTACCAGAAAGGTTGGATATATTCCCTAACCCTAAATTTTACGCCTATTTTTCTTGCGATCTCCTCCACTTTTTCGATGTCAACTTCCGGGATTCTAACGGCTGTTATCTCCACGTCTAGAAGTCTTTTTGCCTTCCTAATGAATTCTATGACGCTTTCAAAGGCTTTTTCGAGTGTTGGTTTGCAGATTTGATTGTAGGTTTCCTTATCGTGGGCGTTTAGGCTAACGCTTACCTTGTCAATACCAGCCATTTTCAACTCTTCAACAACCTCCCGCCCCTCGTTAAGTATGAGAGCTTGACCGTTTGTATCAACCCTTAACGTAACAATTTTTCCATAATGCCTCCTTATCCATCGGCTAACTTCCAAAACACAGTCAAGCCTCATTAGAGGCTCTCCAAAACCGCAGAAGACAATTTCGCGCCAATTCCGCCTATTTATGGCGTTCTCAAGCTCTGCAATTATTTCACTGACAGCCGGTTCCTTTTCAAGTTTAAGACTAAAGCCTCCAACACCTTCGCAAAAGTTTCTTATGCAGAAGTAACAGTTGTTGGAGCACTTGTTTGTGATGTTGAGGTACAGGTTTTCATCAAGCCAATAGACGATGCTCGGACGCTTTTTAGCCGCCATCGCAGTTTCTCCACCTTAATTGGTAGCAAATTTTGGAATAAAAAGTTAGGTGGAAATGGCGAGATTAAATTTAAAAGCAGATGCGAAGCTTATGGTCTTGTTATCACAGGGGCAAAATCGAATGGTTAAGTACGTTTTTGTCACGGGCGGCGTGTTAAGCTCTGTTGGAAAAGGTATTGTAACATCATCCATTGGAAAAATGCTCCAAGCAAGGGGGTTTAAGGTTACAGCTATAAAAATTGACCCTTACGTGAATGTTGATGCTGGCACCATGAACCCTTACATGCATGGCGAGGTTTATGTGACAGACGACGGCGGGGAAACAGACTTGGACTTGGGTTGGTATGAACGCTTCTTAGACTTAGACTTAAAAAGAGAGAACAACATTACAACGGGCATTGTTTACAAGGCAGTTATTGAAAAGGAGAGGCGGGGCGACTTTCTTGGAAGGTGCGTCCAAATTGTGCCCCACGTGACCAACGAGATAAAGAGCCGCATAAGAAACGTGGCGTTAAACGCGAAAGCTGACGTTGCCCTAACAGAGGTTGGCGGAACGGTAGGCGACATTGAAGGCTTACCCTTCCTTGAGGCTATAAGGCAAATGCGCCTTGAAGAGGGCTACGAAAACACTTTGTATGTGCATGTCGCCCTAGTCCCAATACTGGACGTAACGAAGGAGATGAAGACAAAACCATTACAGCACAGCGTTAACGAATTGCGGCGCATCGGCATACAACCAGATATAATAGTTGCAAGATGCTCTAAAATGATAGATTCAGAAGCCCTAAGAAAAATAGCCTTGTTTGGCACAATTCCAGAAAACGCTGTGTTCTGCTCATACAACGTTGAATCCATCTATCAAGTCCCGCTAATTCTTGATGAGCAAGGAATGGGCAGCTTCATATGCAAGAGGCTTGGGCTTCCGGAACGCAAGCCAAACTTTGAAAACTGGAAAAAATTCGTTGACGCGGTGCTAAACCCGGAACACGAGGTTAAAATTGCCTTAGTGGGCAAATATGCTGGATTAGCTGACAGTTATGTAAGCATGAGTGAGGCGCTGCGCCATGGCGGTGCGGCATGCAAAACAAAAGTGAGCATCCATTATATTGAGGCTGAAACCTTCGAGAAAAATCCCATCAAGGTTCAAATGTTAAAGGATTATGACGGAATCTTTGTTCCCTACGGTTTTGGTCCTAGGGGAACTGAGGGAAAAATTATGGCGATAAAATTTGCAAGAGAAAATGACACTCCATTTTTGGGTATATGTTACGGCTTTCAGTTGGCCGTTGTGGAGTTCGCCAGAAACGTCTGTGGTTTGGAAAAGGCCAACAGCACAGAAATAGACCCAAACACACCCCATCCAGTTATAGATTTAATGCCGGAGCAAAGAGGCGTAGAGTATAAGGGAGCAACAATGCGCCTAGGCGCCCACAAAATAATCATAAAACCAAACACCATGGCGCACGCGCTCTACAAAAGCGTAGAAATTTATGAACGCCATCGCCACAGATTCGAAGTTAACATGGACTATGCTGAGAGGTTAGAAAAGAATGGCTTGGTTTTTTCTGGAAGAAGCCCGGATGGAAGGAGAATGGAAATTCTAGAACTGCCAAACCATTTCTTCTTTTTCGCATCCCAATTCCACGGAGAATTTAAAAGCCGCCCAGGGAAACCAGACCCGGAATATTATGGCTTCGTTAAGGCATGCTTGGACAAGAAGCTTGGAAAAACCAAACCTGAATTCTAGACTTTAGAGACCTATTTCTTTTGCTATCTCCTTTAACCCGTTTAAGGCTATTTCAAAGAACTTCTCCCTCTGAAGCCCGATTTCCTCGCAGAGCAAGATTCTATCCCTCTCAGCTCCACGGGCAAAGTCCTTATCCTTAAACTTTTTAGCAACCGTTTCCACTTTCACCTCTGCCAACTTTTTAGAAGGCATCACAAGGGCGCAAGCCACAAGCAATCCCGAAACAGCGTCGCTTGCGATTAAAGCCTTCTCCATTCTACCCTCTGGTTTTACACCAGTATGTTTAAAGTTATGGGCTTT
>JAGTQI010000048.1 GCA_018396955.1 Candidatus Bathyarchaeota archaeon
CGCTATAAAAGCCGTAGACCCGAAATCGATAATTAAATCGAAACTTAAGCTTGAAGACTCGATTCTCCGCGTCAATGAGTACGCTTTTGACCTTAAAAAGTATAAAAACATATACGTTATAGGTGGGGGAAAGGCAAGCGGTTCGATGGCTGAAGCCTTAGAGGAGGTTTTAGGCAATAGAATCACAAGTGGGCTCGTTAATGTTCCAAAGGATGACGAACATAAAACAAGAATAATTAGGCTTCATAGGGCAAGCCACCCGATCCCCGACGAGTCAGGGGTAGAAGGGACAAGAAAAATGCTTGGAATAGCCGAAAGGGCTGACGAGGGAGACTTGATTATATGCCTAATTTCAGGCGGGGGCTCCAGTTTAATGCCAATGCCAAGAGGCGAAATAACAATAGCTGACAAGAGGCAAATCACAGAGGACTTGCTGAAATGCGGCGCCACAATAAACGAGATAAACACTGTTAGAAAGCACATTTCAGAGTTTAAGGGTGGATGGCTTGCAAAAAAGGCCCATCCCGCGACAATATTAAACCTTATTCTATCGGATGTTTTAGGCGACCCGCTGGATTTCATCGCTTCAGGCCCAACTGTTCCAGACTCAACAACCTTCAGCGACGCCATAAAAGTTCTAAAAAAATATGGCTTGTGGGATAAGGCCCCAAAGTCTATAAGGAAAGTTTTGACAAATGGGGATAAGGGGCTTATCCCGGAAACTCCAAAAGCTGGCGACGAAGCATTTCAAAAGGTTTTCAATGTTGTTGTAGGAAACAACAGAGCTGCAAGCATGGCGGCATGTGAAACCCTAAAATCTGAAGGGCTTAACACGCTTCTGCTTACTTCACTTCTTGAAGGAGAGGCGAGACACATTGGAACAGTGCTAGCATCAGTAGCCCGAGAAATTTCAGTCTCCGGCAACCCCGTCAAAAAGCCAGCGGGCATAGTGACCGGCGGTGAAACAACCGTCACCGTCACTGGAAAAGGCAAAGGTGGAAGAAACCAAGAAATAGTTTTGGCAGCCTCGCTGAAAATTAGAGGCTTGGAAGGCGTCGTTATAGCGTCGTTAAGCACTGATGGAGTGGATGGGCCAACAGACGCTGCAGGGGCAATAACCGACGGGAAAACAATGGCTAGAGCAGAGGCTTTGGGGCTTAGCGCGGAGGACTTTCTGGCAGACAACAACTCTTACAACTTCTTCTCCAAACTTAGCGACTTGATCGTTACAGGCCCAACAGGCACAAATGTTAATGACGTCTCGGTGATCATAGCGTTATAAACGCCTTAAAGAAGGACGGGAAGAATGAAGGTAAACTTTAGGTTTGTTGGCAGTTTCCGCAACGCAACAAAAAAAAGTCGAGTGGTATTGGAGCTAAGTGAAGGTGCACAACTTAAGGAAGCCATAAAGCGAATCGTTAAGGAATTTCCGAAAATAAAAAGCGCCTTAATTGACCCGGAGTTAGACGACCCGAGACCAAACACCCTAATAATTGTAAATGGCCGCGAAATTAGCGTCTTAAAAGGTTTGCAAACAGTCCTCAACGATGGAGATGAAGTGGTTTTCATTCCAGTTTCTCATGGAGGATGAACCTTTGAAGCTTTTTCCAATCAGGACAGATGTTATACGACGGGGAGACAATTTAGTTGACACTATTTTAAAGTCGATGAAGAAACAAGGGCTAACATTTGACGACGGGGACATTTTGGCATTGGCATCCAAAGTCATAGCCCACACGGAAGGCCGCATTGTGAAGCTAAAAGAAATAAAGCCATCGAAAGAAGCCGAAAACCTTGCACGCAAATTAGCCATACCACCAGAACTAGCTGAACTAATTATGCAGGAGGCAGAAGAAATCTGCGGAGGGGTGGAAAAGGCTGTTTTAACACTTAAGGATGGAACTTTGTTGCCGAATGCCGGAATAGACAACAAAAATGCTCCGCAAGACGCTGTTGTTTTATGGCCGAAAAATCCGGAAAAATGGGCAAAAAACATTAGAGAAGAATTGCTGCACAGAACTGGGAAAAAAGTTGCAGTTCTAATAGTCGACAGCGGCTTAAGGCCGCTTAGGCTTGGCACAACCGGTTTAGCCTTAGCCGCCGCTGGTTTCAAGCCAGTAATAGATTGCAGAAATGAAAAAGACCTTTTCGGGAAAAAGTTGACCATTACATTACACGCAGTTGCGGATGACTTGGCATCGGCAGCCCACCTTCTAATGGGGGAAACTTCAGAAAAAATTCCGGCAGTTTTAATTAAAGAAGCTCCCATAAGCTTTGATGATGGAGTTTATGGTCCAAAAGATATGGCTTTACCGCCTGAACAGTGCATTTTCATGAGCAAAATCAAGAAATCAAGCCAAATTAAATGTTGACGATGCCTTGTCCGGCACTTCCCAGTCTTAGGGCTTTATACAATGCCACGCCTACAAAAGTTGAAGCGAATGCTATAACCACCCTTTCAACAGGATACAAAAAGGTGATAATTCGCCAGTATGCTCCCATAACGTTAGCGTCTACAGTAAATAATGGCCAGAAAGTCAATTCAAACATAAATGAACCAGCAATTTGCCCAGCCAACGTGGATACAAGAAACATGATGAAAAAACCGAAAATGCGCATTCTGTCACTTTTCGCATTCCTTATATTTCTTGCAGCCAAGGACTGCACTGGAGAAATTAGAATTATGAAACCTAAAATCTGGAACCACATTAATTGTGGATAAAGCCAGACTGGCCCAATAAAGGGGCATAATCCGAAAAGCAATAAAAACGAAAAATAGGTTAGGGCGCACAAATCCCGTTTACCACTATACAGAAGACCGGCGCAAAAAGCAGATGTGACTCCAGCGACAAGGCTTATGTGGGAGAAGAATCCCGTTAACAGTCCAATCGCTCCGCCCACCGCTGCTGAGACTGCTCCAAGATAGGGTCCGAGAATCATGCCGATAACTGGCGCCATGACCGCCGCCGCCGTTATGGCTTTACTGGGTAAACCAATGATCTGGAATATTGGAAATATGCAGAAAATAGCGTATAATGCTGAAAAGCTAATCGCCAGAGCCAAATTTCGCGCATCCATCGCCCAAACCTTCGCAATGCGTATTTAACCTTCCAGCTGAATTGCTTGAAACATTATGCTGCTTGCAACTTGCTTATAAATAAATCATACAATATCGTAAAATTTAAGATATGAAAAAACTGAATAATCCATAGGTGGAAACTATTGGGCAAAACGGCTTGGCAAGTTCCCTTATATGTTTCTGTTGCTTGGATTTTGATGGTTGGTTATCAGATGTTTACGGAATCAGCTGTTAAGTCAATAATCAATTTCATCAATGTTTTCTGTCCTTTTGTTGGGGAATGGCTAATCTCAAGAATTGGCATGATGGTTTTTGTCTCCGCCTTTGCTTGGGTCTTTGTGCTTTCCTCTGTGATTCCATCAGTAATTCTTGGAAAAGAAAGAAGCGTTTTGATCCAGTTTTTCGTCTGCCTAACATTGACATTTTTGGCTTTCATAGCCCTTGACTTCTTAAGTGCTCAAGGTGGCCACGTAATCAATTACATGCTGAGTTTTGCCACTTTACTTGAGAACCCATTTGTGGCGCTGGCTTATCTTTCAATGCCCTACATCATAATGCTTGTAATTGACATCCAAACGAGAAGGAGAAACAAGAAGGAAAAAGAACTGGAAGGTGTAACAAACGCCTACCTAAAAGATGCTGCAGCTGCTGAGCAAAAACAACCAAGATTTAGAAACTATCAACAATGTGGAAAGCTGCGAGGGCCATGACCCAGCTTATAACATTAACAACTGATTTCGGGTTTGCAGATCCTTATGTGGCAGAAGTTAAAGCAATTATTTTGGGCATAAATCCTTCCGTGGAGATAGTTGATATAAGCCACCAAATAGAAAAGTTCAACGTGAGAATGGGCGCGTACGTTTTGGCATGTGCAGCACCATACTTTCCAAAGGGCACAATACACGTGGCCGTCATAGACCCTGGTGTTGGCACAAAACGTAAACCAATCTTGATAGAGACGAAAAAAGGCTTCTTCATAGGACCAGACAACGGAGTCTTAGCATTGGCAGCTGAAAAACAAGGCATAAGACATGTTTATGAAATAGCAAATCCCAAATATATGCTTTCCAAGGTTTCAACAACCTTTCATGGAAGAGATATTTTCGCTCCAGCGGCGGCTCACCTATCGAAGGGTGTTCCACCATCAGAGTTTGGACCTGAAGTCCAAAGAATTGTGAAACCGCAATTTGCAAAAATTGTTAGGAAAGGTTCCAGGTTGGTTGGCGAAATTATCCACGTGGACGGCTTCGGTAACATTGTCACAAACCTTACAGTGAAGGAGCTGAAATTGCTTGGAGTGAGGGAAAGTTTGAATATAAAAATTGGAGAGGCTACATGTAGGCTGAAGCTTTGTAGGGCTTATGCCGAGGTGGGCGCTAAAAAGCCGCTGGCAATAATAGGTAGCCACGACTTTCTGGAGATATCAGTAAACCAAGGAAGCGCTGCTGAAATGTTTAGGGCTAAGGTTGGGGATAAGGTTATACTTTATCGCTCTTAGTTAGGTCCTTAAGCCTTTCAACACCGCCAATCTCTTTTATGAATTGAGCCACACTTTTAGGAACGAGTTCCTCCCAGTTTCCGTCTTTCAGCATTCTTTCCCTTATCTCTGTCGCGGAGTAAACATCACGCTTACGGAAGCGTATTGGTTTAACCTCGTAGCCAGCCTCTATGAAAAGCCTCCGTGTTAAGGGCTCATTAGAGTAAACAACATCGAAGCATGGCGTGTAGCCCTCAACAGCTGAAACCCAAACCATGTGTATGTGAACGTCTGGAACAGGCACAATCCATACTCGGCTCAAATCTATTTCCGCCTCTTCCAAAGCCTTCCGAATCATGACAAGCCTTTCGCCAGCCGTAAAGGGGTTATCGATGCGGTGGCTATACTGTGCACTGCCAACAACAATAACAAGCTCGTCAACTTCTTTCAAAATGTCCTTTACAACGCTGAGGTGCCCATTATGAAAGGGCTGAAATCGTCCAACGAAAAGCCCACGCTTAACCATGCAACCATCTCTTTTTGGAGTTTAAATATCAAGCTTTTATTATTTGCGCTAAGCGCCAAGCCAGAACATTTAATGTCTTTCCAGCAAAAATTCAACCGGAAAAATCTGCATTTTTCTCCCGTTTATTGGAATTTCTTTTTCCTTTGCATAGCCTCTTTTCTCCCGCCTCAAGATTTCCAGCTTAACATGTATGCCTCCGCCATACCCACCCAGAGAAAAGTCTGAAGCCACAACTCTATGACAGGGAATGAGCAGCGGAAAAGGATTTGAAGCCATAACCCGTCCAACAGCCCTTGGGCTCCCACCCACAGCCTTCGCAAGGGCTCCATAAAAAGTCACGTAACCCACCGGAATCTGAGCAGTAGCTCTTAAAACTTCTTGCATATAATTGGACAAAGATTCTATGTTTAATGCGAACTTAGCGTCTACATCTTTGCCATAATAAATGTCCCTTAATATGGCAACCACCTGCTCGGCAAGAAATGTGCCCTTTTCAGAATATTGGAAGGGAACATTAAAGGGAATGCTTCTCAGCAAACTGCGCAGAACTAGCTCTTGGTTTAGTGCAAAGGCTGTGGCGAAAACTCTTTTTTCGTTGCATGCCACGCCAAACCATACATTGTCATAAAGCCTTAAATACAAGTTTATCATTTTCGCCGACCTCTCAGTGCCGTTATTAATGCTGGTGGCTATTTAGCTTTACAGAGTTTAGGAGACATTAAGTTTAATAGGTTGTGCTTGCATATCACGTGGAAAGGTGAAAACGATTTGGAAAAGGAAGGGCAGATGCCCCAATACCTATGGGTTCCAGGCGCTACAACAGTGGGCATAGTTTGCAGAGACGGCGTCATCCTCGCCTCTGAAAAGCGAGTTTCATATGGATACCTAGTTGTCAGCAGGGGCGGGAAAAAAGTCTTCAAAATAGCAGATCACATTGGCGCTGCATGTGCTGGGCTGGTTTCAGACATGCAAATTTTGGTGCGCGAGGTGGAAGCTTATGCAAACTTGTATAGCATGGATGTTGGAAGACCAATATCTGTAAGGTCAGCCGCCAAACTCATGTCAAACCTGCTCTTTGCCAATAGACTGGCACCACTCATAACACAGACAATTGTTGGGGGAATAGACGACGAAGGTGCCTCGCTCTATGTTTTAGACGTTTTAGGCTCAGTCATACCCGACAAGTTCGCAGCGGTGGGTTCAGGGACAGAAATCGCCATGGGTGTCCTCGAGGAAAGTTATAGGGAAGGTTTAAGCATAGAGGAGGGCAGAGAACTGGTCGTAAGGGCAATAAAATCCGCCATAAGCAGAGACGTAATGAGTGGCGACGGCATAGACTTCCTATTCATAACAAAGGATGGAACCCGTGAGGAGTCAATAAAATTCTAAAGGCAAATAGCCCACTTAAAATTGGGGATAAGCACGCTTGGCTTTTGATTTAAGCCTAGAAGAAGGTGAAATTCTCGTTAGACTTGCCCGCAACGCCGTAGAGGAATACCTAAAAACGAGGAAGCACATTCGCGTTCCAGAGGGCGTACCGGAAAAATTGATGCAGCCGTGCGGCGTGTTCGTAACAATAAATAGTATCGAAGACGGAGAAAAGGAACTGCGAGGATGTATAGGTCTTCCTTATCCAACAACGCCGCTGGCACAAGCAGTCATAGAATCTGCCATAAGCTCAGCAACACAAGACCCAAGGTTTTATCCCCTCTCCCTATCCGAGCTGAACAAAGTTGTTTTTGAAGTAAGTGTACTAACTCCTCCACAACTTATTGAAGTTGGAAAGCCAAACGAGTACCCATCCAAAATTAAAGTGGGGGTGGACGGGCTAATCATTGAAAGAGGCTTTTATAAGGGGCTTCTTCTACCACAAGTGCCTGTTGAATGGAACTGGGATGAAGAGGAGTTCTTGTGCCAATGTTGTTTAAAGGCTGGTTTGCCTCCAGACTGTTGGCTTATGAAAGGCACGAAAGTCTACAAGTTCCAAGCCATAATTTTTGAGGAAGAAAAGCCAAGAGGTGAAATTAGGAGGAAAACCCTCGGCGGGAAATAGACTCATGCGGGTTTACTTTGCCCCATGCGGCATAGGGCTCGGGCATGTGGGAAGATGCATACCAATCGCTAAGAAACTTCAAGAACAAAAAGCCCAGGTGATATTTTCAACATACCGTGAAGGAATCCCCTACATCCAGCGGGAAAAATTCCCATTATTCGAAGCCCCGCCAATAGGCTTCCAGGTGAAACCAGACGGAACAATAGATTTTAAACAGACAACCATAAATCCAGGTCCATTTCTCGCCTCTTTCACGTTAATGAGGCAGATAGACGCTGAACTGCATGCTATTGGAATTTTTGACCCGGACATTGTTGTGTCAGATTCTCGTGCCTCTTCACTGCTGGCGGCAAAAATTCTGGGAAAACCGAGAGTTTGCATCCTAAACCAGTTTCAACCAATAATACCCCGGAGAAAACGCTTTTTGAGGCTGGCGAGACTTGCAGATTTCATAGCCCTCGCAATAATTGGGAAAATATGGGCAAGCGGAAACGCTGTCTTGATACCGGATTTCCCCCCACCTTACACAATTTGCGCTGGCAACCTAAACATTCCAAAGACTTACCGGAAAAAGGTGCACCTCATAGGACCTATCTTGCCCGTCCACCCGGAAAAATTGCCAGAGGAAGATGTTATCCGAAAAAGGCTAAATTTGCCCCAAAACAAAATTGTCATTTTTGCGCCTATTAGCGGCAGCGTGAAAGAGAAGGCATTCTTGATTGGAATTTTAAGAAAAATTCTGATGAAGTTTCCTAAGGATTACGAAGTTGTTTTGTCGATGGGTTACCCAAACGCCGACACCACGCCTGTGCGCTATGACAATTTAACAATTTACAAGTGGGTTCCGAACCGTTTCGAATACCTGAAGGCTTGCGACCTAGTTATAAGCCGCGCTGGTCATGGCACAATAACCCAATGCATGTGCTACGGAAAACCAATGATTTTGGTGCCTACGCCGAACCACACCGAACAGATAAACAACGCTATCCAAGCCAAGAAACTTGGCGTTGCGAAAGTGGTTCAGCAAGAAAATCTGAGCTTAAGCAAGCTGCTCAAAACGGTCGAGCAAACCATTAAGACGGATAACATTGAAAAAATTAAGCAAATTCAAGCTGAAGTTTTAAAATATGGTGGATTAGAAAACGCCGTTAAAATAATAATTGATGTGGCAAACAAAAGTTGAAATAGACTAAAAGGGTAAACGCTTTTTAAGCCAGTGCCATAGTTGGAAATATGTTCTTGCCTGAAAAAATTTTAGAGGAGAAGCTTAGGAGAATGCTAGCTGAAGACATTGGACAAGGAGACATAACTTCAACCCTAATAGTGCCGGAAAAGTGCAAAGCTGAAGCAGAGGTAATCGCGAAAGAAAACGGCGTAGTTGCTGGAATAGAAGAAGCGGGGGTCCTTCTGGAAAGCCTTGGCCTAAAATTTGAAGCTTTAGTTGAAGACGGAGAGGAAATAAAGCCAAAACAGGCACTGATGAAAATTTACGGTGATGCCAGAACAATATTGGCTGTTGAGCGAACACTACTAAACATTATTTCAAGAATGAGCGGCATAGCCACAACCACACGAAAACTCGTTAAAAAAGTCAGGAGAGTAGGATACAAAACCATAGTTGCATGTACACGAAAAACAGCGCCCGGACTACTGTACTTTGATAAAAAAGCAGTCTCCGTGGGTGGAGGCGACACACATAGACTTCACTTGGACGACATGGTTCTCATAAAGGACAATCACATCAAGATCGCTGGAAGCATTGAAAAGGCTGTTAAAATCGCTAAAGAAAAAGCCTCTTTTAGCAAAAAGGTCGAAGTTGAAGCATCAAACGTTAAAGAGGCTTTGGAAGCTGCGAAAGCCGGAGCGGATATAATAATGCTGGATAATTTTTCGCCAAATCAAATAAAGAAGGCTGTTGAAAAGCTGAAGAAAGCTGGCTTTTTAGGAAAAGTTTTGTTAGAGGCAAGCGGAAGAATAACAGCCGAAAACATTGTTGAGTATGCGTCAACCGGAGTGGACATTGTCAGCCTCGGAGAATTGACACATAGCCCGAAAGCGTTGGACATAAGCTTGGAACTCGTAAAGTTGGTTGTTTAAACCTATCGTTCAGAAAATTGTTAGCGCCAAAATTATAATGTTTAATGTCGCGTGGGCGGTTGCACAAACAGTATAGGAACGTGACAAGTGATAGACAAGACCCAATACAAGCCCTATGAGAAATGCGGCAATTATATAAACTCCTTGCGGGTCAAAGTGGAGAAGAAACCCGAAGGCAAAGGCGGATACTACCAGAGCCATCCATTGCGGATACTTCCCACTTATAGCGGTTTGCAAAAAGCCCCTAAAAGCGAATTCTTCACATATTCCCGCTGCAATTAAGGCGGCGGCAACAAAAATTAAACCGTCAATAGAGCCAGTCATTTCGGCTATTCTTCTGTTGCTTTCTTCAACAGCTTTGCTTGGGCCAAACAGTGATGTTAACGCGATTACTATGAGAAAATCAAAATAGACAAGAAGAGAACCGAAGGCTACGCCCAATAAAATGTTTCGAGGGTTAAGCTCAAGCCTAACATATTTTTTAACATCAATCTTCTTTGAAAGCATGTATCCAAAAGGGACAACTGTAAGAAGCAGTTCAGCAATAACCATTGCGACGCCATAATTTAAATTGGCGATAAACCCCGCCAAAAAAAGTGAAAGTAAAAGACTCGCAACCACCGCTAGCAAAGCCTCGCTAACTGGTATCTGTTGGCCCTCTTTAGTTTCGCCAATCATCTTAGATCCTTTCTACGTGTTATCTTTAATGTTCGAAATCCCCTTGCAACTGGGTTTAAAATCTCTACAATATTAACCTTTTTTAACAATCCTTCGCTGTCAATAGCGTATCCTCTCAAATCATGTTCGGCAGCCATCAAAGAATTGACATAAACCCTGTTTTCTTTAAACATCGGCTGGCACTTTAATGGCAAACCGAGCATTAATGGACTTTTTTCTTTTACAGCTTTTTTAGATGCGTATATTATGGCGTGAGCACCGGCAGTTAGTTCTGCCACCCTAACCGGGATGCTATCCTTCCCTATTGCCAAGGTTTCAACGCCATATTTCTGTGTTATTTCACTTGTGATTTTCCTAAGTCTTGGGAGAATTTTTATTAGGTTGCTTTTGGCTTTGCTGGAAATTTTGAGGCTTGAAAACTGTATGGGTGAAAGCTGTTCAAGGGAAATAGCTCCCAGCGATATGTCAAGATGCACCACGTCAGCCCTAACTTTTGCGATCAGCTGCCTGCATAATTCCGCCTCCTGTACTATAACTTCGTGGCTGTCTTCCGCATTTACGAAGACTGGTTCAGCTAGGCATTCGCTCGGCTCTCTATAGGGAGGCTTCACTAAAACGGCTGCAGTAGCCACAATGTATACTGGTTCAAACTTTTCATTTAAAATAGCAGCTGATGAGTCGGCAGCAATAATGTTCAAACTTTCCACCTTCTTATAATTGTTGGGTTTTAAGGGATTTAGCTCTACCGCTAATCAGCCTTTCAAATGCATTCCTAAAATGAAAATTTCCGAACTTTTCGCCATGCTCGCCTTGGGCTTTATTATCTTTACATCTTCGAAGTGCCGCTTAACCATACTTATGAAGTCGTTTAACATTTCTCCTTGGAAAACTTTTACAAAAAAGTTTCCGCTGGGATTTAGGGTTTCTAAGGCTATTTCAAGCGCCCTTTGTGCAAGGTCTATTTGGCGGGCGTGGTCAAGTTCCCATACTCCGGAAATGTTTGGAGAGACATCTGAAATGACGGCGTCCGCTTTTCTAGGCAGCATCTCCAAAATTTGTTTCGTAGTGTCGGGCTCTGTTATGTCGCCTATTATTGTCTTAATGTTTTTTTCTGAGAAAGGTTCGATTGGTTTTATGTCAACTCCCAAAACAAAGCCAGCAGTTCCAACAATTTTTCTCGCGGCTTGAATCCATCCGCCTGGAGCAGCACCTAAGTCGACGACGACGTCACCTTCCTTGATGAAGCGGTATTTTTCTACGGCTTGAAAGAGCTTGTAGGCTGCCCTTGAGCGGTATTTCTCTTCTTTCGCTTTTCTATAATAATAGTCTCTTTTGCGTTTTTGTATCCATGCTTTAGGCAAAACTAGCTGTCACCTAAAATTTTGTATCCGCCTTCCGCCAAGCGAATAAGCCAGTCCGTCAGTTTTTCACAGCCTTGCGGTGTTATTGTGCCTGTTGACCCGCACCTTGAAGTATCAGGACACATCATGCATGGGCAGTCGGCTATTGAGTCTATTGATGCCGGAAGCCTTTTTGGATAAAGCCTATAAGTCCATCTTCCGTTGCGGAGTTCCCTTTCACGGCGTATTAAACCCTTGCTTTCAAGCTTTAGGGCTATTCTTGAGCCTTCCCTGCTGCTGGCTCCGAGCTTTCGCCATAGTTCAGACTGGGGCAAGCCCTCATTTCCAGAACTCATTATTATTTGAAAGGCTTTTTGCTCTAAATCGTTGTGTTTCGGCATTTCCCTCTCCGTTTCCACGCAGATATATAGGCGTTCTCAAATAAAATATGCTTGTCCAAGATAAAATAATTTAGGTGGAAAGGGGGCGTTAA
>JAGTQI010000049.1 GCA_018396955.1 Candidatus Bathyarchaeota archaeon
CCGACCGTTAATGGCGCCATGTGCTTCGATGAAAGTTATGTAGGCAACGTGGTTGTCTACTGTGGATGTGTTGGGCTTCTGCCACTGAAAAAGTTTAGGAGAAACGCCAAACCTGGCGATTTAATTGTTTTGGCTGGTGGAAAAACTGGGAGGGACGGCATTCACGGGGTTACCTTCGCCTCCGCAGAGCTAACAGAAAAGTCTGAGGAGGTTTCCAGACCAGCCGTTCAGATTGCAAATCCAATAGAGGAAGAGAAGCTCAAAAGGGCGATAATTGCCATCAGAGATTTTGGGTTGGCTTCAGCCATAACAGACTTAGGCGGGGGTGGCTTATCCTCTGCTGTTGGCGAAACTGCCAGGCGTTTTGGATGCGGTGCTGTTGTAGAACTTGACAAGGTACCGCTTAAATACCCGGGCTTAGCCCCTTGGGAAATCTACATTTCCGAATCCCAAGAGAGGATGCTTCTGGCTGTCCCACCAAAAAACTTGACACGAGCGCTGGAGATTTTCGAAGGTGAAGATGTTGAAGCCACTGTTATTGGACGTTATACCGAAGACAAGATTTTACGCGTTTATTACGGCAGAGAAAAGGTTGCGGAGCTAGACATCCCTTTCCTTTTCGAGCCGCCAAGAACTGTTAGGAACGCTGAGTACAAGCCGCCTGCCTTTAAGGAGCCAAACTTTCCAGAACCAAAGGACTTAACCGGCATTGTTTTGAGACTTCTCTCCTCCCCGAACATTGCAAGCAAAGAAAGCGTTATCAGAACCTATGACCATGAAGTTAAGGGAAACACGGTCCTAAAGCCTCTGCATGGGGATGTCGGCGGTCCAAACAATGCCGCCATTCTGAAACCTCTAAAGGATTCTTGGAGGGGGTTAGTGATTTCTTGTGGCATAAACCCCCAGTATGGGAAGGTCAACTCCTACTGGATGGCGGCTTCAGCCATAGACGAAGCCTTAAGGAATAATGTGGCTGTTGGCGGCAGAAGAATAGCCCTACTGGACAATTTTACTTGGGGAAACCCGGAAAAACCAGATAGACTTGGAAGCCTAGTAAGGGCTTGCCAAGCATGCTATGATTTTGCGAAAGCTTTTGGAACACCTTTCGTTTCTGGGAAGGACAGCCTATACAACGAGTCGCCCCTCGGCCCTGTCACGCCGACGCTGTTGATAACGGCTGTTGGGATAATTCCAGACATACGTTTGGCGGTCTCTTTGGATGTTAAGGAGCCCGGAAGCTCCATCTACATCGTTGGCAAAACCTACCGTGAGTTGGGGGGTTCGGAGTATTATAGGCTGATGGGGCTTGTTGGTAAATCGGTGCCAAAAGTGCGTGTCAGCCAAGCGAGAAAGGCTTTTAAGGCGTTGATTAGGGCTATTGACCATGGCTTGATTAATGCTTGTCACGACTTGTCAGAGGGCGGCTTGGCTGTTGCGGCGGCGGAGATGGCTTTTTCCGGCGGTTATGGTGTGGAAATGGATTTGCGGCTTGTCCCAACGAAAGGCTTGAACAGAAACGACCTTATCCTATTCGCCGAGTCTAACAGCCGCTTCCTCGTAGAAGTCCCGGAAAAATGTGAGAGGAATTTTGAAGCTGTCATGCGCGGGTGCACTTTCGCAAAGATCGGAAAGGTGACGGCTGTGCCGAAGCTGTGTGTTTACGGCTTGGACGGAAACGTTGTGGTAGATGCATCCCTAAGGGAGTTGTTGGCTTGGTGGAAGCGCCCCCTCAGCGGCGGTGGTGAAGCCTAAAATGAAACGCGAAGAGATTAAGGTTTGTATTCTGCGTGTGGGTGGAACTAACTGTGATGCTGAAACCAAAACAGCCTTTGAAGATTTAGGCGTTCAAGCCCAAATCCTCCACGTGAATGAGGTGGTCAAGCGGCGAAATCTTCTAAACTATAATGCCTTAGTTTTTCCAGGTGGATTCTCTTACGGGGATTATGTGCGCGCCGGCGCGATTTGGGCGAAGTGGATGCTTTCCAAGATAGGAAAAGAATTGGAAGCTTTTGTGGAAGATGGGCGCCCAATTCTTGGAATTTGCAACGGTTTCCAGGTGCTTGTTGAGGCCGGCTTGCTCCCAGCATTCGAAGGCATAAGCCCCTACCCCGAGGCAGCACTAGCCACAAATCACCCGCCGGGCTACAATTGCCGATGGGTTTACATAAAACACGAGAACAATGGCAAGTGTGTATTCACAATAAAAATTCCTAAGGGCAAAGTTTTGCGCATGCCGGTTGCCCACGCAGAAGGCAGGTTCCTGTTCGCAAAAGAAAAAGAAAAGCAGTATTTAAGGAGGCTTTACGAAAACGACCAGCTGGTCTTTAGATACTGCACAAAAGACGGCGAATATGCGGAGGGGCATTATCCAATAAATCCAAATGGCTCATTCCATGACATTGCGGGGATATGCAACCCGGAAGGCACAGTTTTCGGCTTGATGCCCCATCCGGAGAGAGCCTTCTATTGGTGGCAACAACCTGACTGGACAAGACAGAAGCTCATGCCCCAGTACGGGGATGGAAAACTAATTTTCGAAAGCCTAATTGACTATTTAGAGAAGCGGTTTTAATTCCTCAAGACGCGGTAGCCCAGAGCGGGCACCCATCTTCATTATGCAACGTGAAGCAACAAAATTGCCTAGTTTTGCACACTCTTTTAGGCTTTTATTGTTTAGCAAGCCGTAAAGGAAGCCGGCGCAAAAGGCGTCTCCAGCGCCTGTCGTGTCGACAATCATGACTTTAAAGGCTTCTACATGATGGCTTTCCTTCCCATCTGTAACGTAGCATCCTTTGCCACCGAGCTTAACTGCAACAACTTTAACTCCAAGCTCCAAAAGTTTTTCGGCACCCTCAACATATTCCTCTATGCCCGTTAGAAGCGCCAGCTCCCGCGAGTTTGGCATAAAAACGAAGCTTCTCTCCAAAATTGGTTTTAGGGCTTTCATACCCTTCCTAGCGTAAAGCTCGCCTGGGTCCATGCTCACCTTAACGTCTTCTGGAAGGGTTTCCACAAGCTTTTTCTGGGTTTCGAAGGATTTTTCGCCTACTAAAGAGGTTAAATGAAGAAACTTTGCTTGGCGAGCGTACGCCTTATCTATTTCTTCGAAGCCTATAGTGTCGTTTACTCCGGGGTCTACGTATAAGGCTCTCTCGCCTCTCTCGTCTACAAAGCCCATGACTGTTCCGCTGCGTCCCTCCCCCGCCTTTATAATGCCCTTTATGTTTACGCCTTCTCTGCGAAAGTCTTCTAGAAGCATTCTGCCCTCTCTGTCGTTAGCAACTTTCCCAATAAAGCCAACTTTACAGCCAAGCCTAGCCAAGCCAACAATGGTGTTGGCGGCTGAGCCTCCACAAGCCTCCTCGAAGCCTTTTATGAAGCCTTCCTCCTCTGGTCCAGCTATCTTATTAACTTTGTAGAGTTTATCCACGTTTAAAGCGCCAAAACCAATAACGTCAAAGCGTTTCATGGGAGCAACTCACGCAAATAAATCTTGTAATCGCCAAGTTTCCCGCCATAATTTCCAGCTGAAATTTTCATCACTCCTTGCACGTTTAGGGCGGCTTCTATTCCGGCTTTCATGGCCTTTTTAACTGTTTCAAGTGAAACTCCGTTTATTACAATTTCTGGAATATAATATACGCCTTCCGGAACCTTTGACTCTTTGCCAAGCCTTTCCTTCAATGATGGACAAAAGGGATGATTTGTTGTTGGTCCTATCCAAGGATAACGGGTTTCCGGTTTTGAGCCAGCAGAACAGATGCCGAAAGGCGTGACTACGCCTTCCACTTTATGGATGGCTTCCAAAGCCTTTGTTCCGGCTTCCATAACAGCCTCTTTTGTTTGGCACATTATCCAGAAGTTTGCGCCCATAACGCCACGGGCAAATCCTAAAAATCGTTCTATTATGAAGTCTGGAACCATTATGGGGACAACTATAACTTCGCGTCCATGGCGGTTTTCAACCCACTCGTAGCCGTCTCCGCAGTGACCGACACGCTCCATCATGTCAATTCTGCCCAAAGCCTTTGGCAAGGCATCAAAAACCGCTGTAAAAGGCTTGACGAGAATATCTTGCCTAATCCTATAGGAAAGCTCGACCTCAAACTTTTTAAGAGATTCAGAAAAGGGCTTTTTAGGGTCTATTCCACCCCAGAACTGGAGAACAACGCCTTTGCGCTTGTCTGGGGTTTCCTTTTCACTTAGCCACTTTTCAATTCCTCCTTCAATTCTGCCAATGACTATGGATGGCGTGGCAGTGGCGTGTAGTGCCGCATTCAGCAGTGTTTCTTCATCATCAGCTGTAACAACCACTCGGCAGTAAATTCCCTCAAAGGCTTCAGCATAAGTGTCGTCGACAAACCCTTTCTTGGTCAAGGCGATTCCTCGTATCCAGCCCTTTAGTTGGTTTCAGCTAATAAACCTTTTATCCGCACTAAACCAGTGCTATTTTGCATTGGACGCTTTATCCGAAAACGTAAATAGGGACCCAATTGCTACATTAAGCCTACGATTGCGCTTTCAAAACTGGGAATTACCATGAAGATGGCTGTGCTTGTCTACGAGTACCCGCCCAAAATTGTTGGCGGTTTAGGCACCTATGCGGCTGAAATCACGCGGAAATTTGTCTTAATGGACCATGACGTTACGGTTTTCACAATGAATGATGATGAGGGAAGCCTACCCACAAGGGAAATCTGGCGGGGTATAGAAATCCACCGCCCATTGCACATCGACATTTCTGATTCTCTTCCGGACGTGGTGGCTGAGGATGTAAAAAAGTGGGGTAGGGGCATACAGCTCTTCTCAAAAATCCTTGTCTATAACTATCTGAGCGCCTCAAAGCTTGTCAACGAGCTGATCGGAAAGGAAAATTTCAAATATGACATTGTGGCTGCCCATGACTGGCTTTCAGTCATAGCTGGAATAACCATAAAGAAGGAGACTGGTCTCCCGCTGGTTTTTCATGTCCACTCAACAGAGAAGGGACGAACCCTAGGAAATGGTTCAGAGGTTGTAAGCAACATTGAGCTCCGCGGAGCTCAAGCGGCAGACCTCGTCATTACAGTTTCGTATGCCATGAAGGACGAGTTGATAAAGCTTGGTTTTCCACGGGAAAAAATTGAGGTCTGCTACAACGGTGTTGACCCACAAAAGTATAACCCGGAAAACGTAAGCCCAGACCAGATAAGGCAGGTTAGAGAGTTTTATGGTATAAAACCAGAAGAGCCCATGATTCTCTTCCTCGGAAGACTTGTAGGCGTCAAAGGCGTTGACAAACTAGTTATGGCTATGCCATATATTCTGCAGAAAATTCCAAACGCAAAACTAGTCATTGTCGGCTTGGGCGATTTACAAGACTATCTAGTTAATCTTGTAAGAATGATGAAGCTCCAAGACATTGTAAAATTCAACTTTGAATTCATACCAGAAGAGGAGCGCATCCTCCATTACGCGGCATGCGACGTGGCAGTTTTCCCAAGCCTATACGAGCCCTTTGGCATAGTTGCCTTAGAAGCCATGAGCATGGAACGCCCGGTGGTTGTTGGTGCCGCAGGCGTCAGCGGAATGAGAGAAATAGTGATACCGTGTGGAGAAGAGCAATGTGGCTATCATATAAACCCGAACAATCCGGCAGACATAGCCTGGGGCGTGGTGAGTGCTTTGGAAAATCCGGAAAAGCGGAAATGGCTTGGAAAAAATGGGAGGCGCCGAGTTCTAAACGAGTTTACATGGGACAAAATAGCAGAAAAAACAATTGAGCTTTATGAGCGCATTATAAAACGTTAAATATTGCAGACTGGTGAACTTTGGGCTTCTCACCCGCTGATATTGACATGCGAAAAAATGTTGCGAGGGAAGCCGCTACCCTCCTCTATTTTGGATTGGAGAAGGAGTATAAGCAGGCGAAATTGAGGGCAGCAAAAACTTTAGGAGCCCATTTTCTACCGACAAACCTTGAAGTCGCCGTAGAACTCGATAGGATAGCTGAGGAAAATGAGGGCGCCACCCGAATGGAGCGCCTAATTAATATGCGAAGGGAAGCCGTAAAATTAATGAAAATTTTGGAGAAGTTTAGTCCAGCGCTTATCGGAAGTGTTTGGCGCGGAACCATTTATAGAGAAAGCGACATAGACATAGTCGCATACCACAACGAACCCTATGAAATCCTAAAACTTTTGGAAAGAAGGTTTAAGGTGCTGGAGTTCGGCTGGACAGCGGTAACAAAAAGGGGGAAACCAAAGAAATCCTTCCGCATACTCCTCGAAATGCCTAGCGGAGAAAAAGCCGAGATATCCGTACGGGGCGTTGAAGAGATTGGTGTTAAGGAAACTTGCGAAATATACGGTGACACCGTTACCGGGCTCAGTATTCAAGAACTTGAGAAATTGCTTGTGGAAAATCCTACGAAGAGGTTTGTTCCGTTCTGAAAATGGCTTTTCTGCTAGACGTTTAAATATGTGAACTTCAATATTTTGAATTAGTCAAGATCTGAAGGCGTTCAATTGGAGCTTGATAAGGAAACCTTCAAAAAGTTGTTTCCAAACCTCGCAAGGGAGATGGAAACCGGCGAGAACAAAGTTGCCGTAAGCTCCGTCAGAACAGACGTTAAGTCTGGGGAAAGGGCGGTTTCAAGAAACTTCGCCAACTACGACCCAGATGTTATAGATTTTCTCCGCCGATGCGACACAGCAGAGCAAGCAGAAGAAATAATAGCCTACATGGAGCAAAGGGGCGAAATAAGCAAGGAGTACGCAGCAAAACTTAGAAAACAACTGAAAGAGAAAGGCGTCAGAAGCTTCGGACCCAAAAAAGAGGAAAACTACTATCTAAAGCGCGCTGGACTAATTAAGTAGCACTTCTAAACTTGTTCCGGCGGCACCCTTTCGGGAGCATAACCCGTATAATACTTTATCCCGTATTTTCGCAGCCTTTGAACTACATGCGGGTAAAGTATCAGCTCTTCAATTTCAATTTCCTCAGCCAATTTTAAGCTAATCTGTCCAATCCGCTCTACGAGAGATTGTAGGCTCTTTTTGGTGGAGAAGGACGCCATAACTGACGGGTGGCAGCTCACTTTTGCATCCAGCAGCTTCTCTAACGCCTTAAGCTGCAACTTGAACCCTTCGGGTTTGGCGCCGGTAAGAAATGCAAATTCTTCCTCGTTGCAGCCTTTAAGCGAAACCCTCACATGTATGAAATTGTATTTTGCAAGGTTTTCCGCATAGCCCTCATCATAAGCTATAGGGATGCCGTTGGTTTCAACGATGAAGCGGTAACCCTTACCATCAAGGTTTTCAAGAAGCTCAAGCAAGTGCTGCTTTCCAATCGTCGGCTCTCCGCCGCTCAGCCTAAGCAAGTCAAGTTTGCATTTTTTGGCTAATGAGATTAGGCTTTCGGCAACCCTTCTGGGCGTGTAAAATGTGCCAACATCGCAGGGGTGGTTCATAACGACGTCTGAAACCCAGCAGAAACGGCAAAGCAAACCACATCCAACACAGTCAGCCGTAACTATGCCGCCATACCACCTTGCAGGTCTTATGCGATAATACTTCCTCTCCAAACCCTCTGGACCAGCACGTGTAACCAGCTTCTCTATTGCCATATGCCTCGTAACAAGGTCGTAGAAAGCCATTAAATGAAACCAACCTTTTGACAAATAATTAAAGGGGAAGGCTAGTCTTAAATTGTTACCTACAAAAAGATTTTAGTGATGTTGCTAAAATATGGCGATGTTCTTAGCAACCGCGAAATCTCAAGAATTTTCGGCGTCTGCGCCCAGCGGGGAATAAGGTATAATGGAAATCTACATAAAGGAATCAAACACGTTGTTCTAATAACGGTTCTGCACAAAACACCAGAAGAAAACCTACGGAACCCATACAATGACCGTTTGGAAGGTGAGTTCCTCCTTTACACCGGAGAGGGACGCGTTGGAAACCAGAAGATGGAGAGGGGAAACCTAGCATTAAAAAGGCAGATATCGGAAGGCTATCCAATATTTGTTTTTGAGAAGAAGTCGCCGGGAAAATACATGTTTCTTGGACAGTACAACGTGCTTTCCCTGCATTCAGAAATTCAGCCAGACATAAAAGGGCAGAAAAGGAAGGTGTTTCTATACAAACTAAAAAGAGTATTCACGTCGGTTTCATTAAACTCCATTAGAAAGCTAGAAGCTTCTAAAAGTAAATAAATAGGTCTTTTGATATTAGAAAGCCAGAATTTCAAGGTTTAAGCCGTGGAGGAAAACTGTTGAAAAGGAAAATCTTGGCTTTCATATTCTTGGCGGTTGCGCTGTTAATCCCGGTTTTAAACATGGTTTATGTCGGATACGTTAAGGCGGATACCCCCCCATATGTTGAGTGGGTTAACCATGAGGTGAAAATTTTTTATAATGGCTACATCCTCATAAACGACACAATAAAGATAAACGGGAATATGGGAAACTTTTTCCTTATCGGTTTTCCATACAAGTATGCGCCCTACGTTCTCCGCTACATGGCTTATGACATCGCTGATTTCGCTCAACAATATAATGTCGTCAGCGATGTACCATTAGATAACCGCATGGGTTTTTATGGCTTTAACGTCACCTTAAACCCGCAGCCACGTAATGGAGTATTCAGCGTCATTTTTGTGCTTTCAAACAGCCTTCTTAGGCAGAACTCAGAGAACACAAACCTCTTCACCCTAGATTTTCCAGCTTACCCAAGCCTTACAGTAGATGCACTTTCATGTAACGCCTCAGTTGTTTTGCCATCCAATGCAAAATTTGTTAGCGGTACAGGCACAGTTAATGCGACAAATTATTCAGCGAATAGAGCGTTGTCACGATTTACGTATGAGCCTGCAAACATGACTTTCCAACTAACCACTGATGATATACAATTATTCACCGTGATGGAGTTTAAGCGCGAAATTATCGTTTACAGCATGGGCGAAATTGCAGTTTCAGATAGCTACTACATAAGGAATGACTCGCCACAACAGATGACCTCTGTTAAGGTAGCTCTCCCACCCAACGCCTCAAACGTTCGGGTTGAGGATGAAATTGGAAGAAAGGGCAAAATAACATTAGGCACTGTAAGCCTAACCCTACCCGTTGAAAGCGGCAAATCAACAAGGTTTATCGTAAGGTATAACCTGCCAAAAGGCACAGGTTTCACGTTTTTCCAAGAGATAAACTACTACATTGAGAAAGCATCTATAACCATTACGTTGCCGGAAGGCGCTAAAATCACAAGTTTAAGTCCCAACAGCGTTTTGCCCATTGGCACGTATGGTGTGTCAAGGGATGTATTCCAAGAAAAAGTCACCATAAGCAAGCAGAGCGTTTTACCATTGGATGGCTTCACCTTGGAATTAGTATACGACTATAATCCCTTGTGGTTGGCTTTCCGTCCAACGCTATGGATTTGGGCTATAGCGGTTTTCGGATGCGCTATCGTCGCGATTTGGAAAAGACCAAAGGTACCAGAGGTTGCTGTTGCAGTGCCAACTGTTGCTGTTAGGCTAAGTCCAGAAACCCTCAGAAAGTTTGTGGAATCCTACGAAGAAAAGCGGCGGATAACTTCGGATTTAAAGTCACTCGAAGTTGCAGCTAGCAAGGGAAGGATTCCAAGGCAGAGGTACAAGGTGCAGAGAAAAACCTTGGAGACGAGGCTTGCGGCTTTATCCAGAAGCCTAGATGATTTGAAGCTGAAGCTTAGGTCTGCTGGAGGACGTTACGCCGAATTAATGCACCAGCTGGAAGTTGCGGAAACAGAGCTTAACGAGGTTGAATCTAATATTAAAAGCATTGAAGCACGCCATCGGAGAGGTGCCCTAACACTGGAGGCTTACCGCAAACTTTTAGCAGACTATGAGAGCAGAAGAGGAAAAGCTGAAACCACCATAAGGGGAATTCTATTAAGAATACGTGAAGAAATCCACTAGCCAACCTAAAGGCTTTTATTTCACCCCTAAAATTTGAGAAAATCTAATTGAAGGGGGAATAAAATGGTAAAAATAGTGGTTGACAACCACAAATGCACCGGATGCGGTACATGCGTCGACACGTGCCCCGTAGGCGTTTATGAAATAAAGGATGGAAAATCCGTCCCAGTAAAAGTTGAAGAATGCCTCGTCTGCAGGGCATGCGAAGCCCAATGTCCAGAAAATGCCATCCAAGTAATCGAATAAGCCACCTTTCCTTTCTTTAAAAACATCCGTGAAATTCATCAAAAAACTTCAAGAACAGTTTCTGTAAAAAATGTTTTACTGTTAGTTTTTTTCTTTTAGCTAACTGCCTAATAGCCTTAGCAACGCCAGTGGCGTATTGAACCGCCTTCTTTGGTCTATTAACTATTTGGGGTGGCAGCCCAAATTTTTCTGCAGCTTTTCTAAGTACAGCCTTTCGAAGGATGTCGCCAGGCGACTCTATTTTCATGTTTAATGGTAGGTTGAAGGCGAACTCCGCAATTGGGTAAGAGGCGAAGGGCAAGCGGAGTTCAACATTGTTGAAAGCACAGATTTTGCTGTCTCTTTCAAAGTTGTTCTCATGCATTGTTAAGATGTCATGCGTCATTGCCTTTTCAGCGGCTTCCCCGCCGAAACGTTTGTAAATGTTTAGGTAACGCCTATACCCACCAAAATACTCGTCCGCCCCTTGCCCAGCGAATAAAACTTTAAAACCAATTTCAGCAGCTTTTTCAGCAGCCCAAAAGATGGGCATGCCAATGCCTGCCATAAGGGGGTTGCAGTCTTCTATCGCCAACAAAACTTCTGGTAGTGTCTGCTCCACATCCCCTTCGTCGTATAAGAATACATGGAAAGGCAAATCAAGCTGGCAGGCGGATTTTTCCGCTTGCTCGGTTTCCGATTGGTTTTTAAGGCTTACGTGGATTAGGTGAACTTTGACTCCAGCCTTTTTTGCAAGCCACGCGACTAGGCTGCTATCCAAACCTCCTGAAAAAGCCGCTGCCACCGCGCTTAAG
>JAGTQI010000050.1 GCA_018396955.1 Candidatus Bathyarchaeota archaeon
AACCGATACTCTAATAAGTTTAGGGCATTAACCATTGAAGATTGATGAACGATTTAATTGCAATTTTGGCATCCGTAACGGTCGTAAGCTTCGTCGCCTTCATAGGAATAATTTTCATCGGATTAAAAGAGGATAAACTAAAACGTTTAACGGTGGTTTTGGTGGGCTTTGCCGCTGGCACCCTTATAGGAGGAGCATTTCTCCACTTATTGCCGGAATCTATATCCGCTGGGAATGACGCAACAAGTGTTTTCTGGGTTGCAATAGTAGGTATAATTTCGTTTTTTGCATTAGAAAAATTTCTTTATTGGCGCCACTGCCACGAAAAGGAATGTCCAACACATACTTTCGTGTACTTAAACCTCATTGGAGATGGAATTCACAACTTCATTGACGGGATGATTATAGCCGCAGCCTTTACATTTTCTTCCTCCTTCGAACTTGGCTTTGTAACAACTTTAGCGGTGATCTTCCACGAAATCCCGCAAGAGTTAGGCGATTTTGGGGTGTTAGTGTACGGAGGTTTCAGTCGTAAAAAGGCGTTAGTTTTCAATTTTGTATCGGCTGTAACCGCAGTTGTGGGCGCTTTAACAACGTATTTTCTAGCTCATACACAAAGCATGAAGGATCTTCTTATTCCGTTTGCCGCTGGCGGCTTCATTTATATAGCGGCTACAGACCTTATGCCAGAACTGCATAAAAAGCCACATGCTGGCGAGTCAATTATTCAGCTTATTGTAATCCTCCTTGGAATAGGATTGATGGCTTTCCTTAAATTAACTTTTGAAGCTTAGCCTTCCCGCTTTTTGCAGCTGTTCTCTCTTTTAACTTGCGTAGTATCATTGATGCCTCATCAGCTTTTTCAGAGGAGGCAACTTTCTTAGCCTTTTCAAGCAAAACTCTTGAACCACAGTAGGGGCAAGTCCTTGATTTTTGACAGCTTTTAGCCAGTAGGTAACCTTCGCATTCACTACAAGCAACAATTATGTAGTTTGTCAATGTGTGCCCGCTCCGAAAACCTTTTCACTAAACTGGTAAATAACGCTTAATGCAAGAGGATTCCGATGGACGCCAAAGGGGCAAGGCTGGAAACGTCATCAAACCTAAAACAGTCGGTAATACAATACTTCAGAAAGAAAGGCTATAAAGTGGAGGAGGACGTCAGCCTCGAAGGCTATAGGGGGGTACCCCGAAACTTTGACTTAGTGATCCAGAAAGGTCGCTTAACACAAGGCGTTTGGATAAAGGAGTGGAAGAGAACGATAGGCATAAACGTCATAATAAACCTTGACAAAGCTTCAGAAGAAGTGGGACTGCCCAACCCAGTCATAGTTGGGGAAAAATTCAGCGACCACGCAAAAGCGTACGCGAATAGAAGAAAAATAATGATTTTAACAACAAGGCAGATTTTACAGAGCCTAAAAGCATAGAAAGAGGCAATAAGTCTTCTCTAAACTCTCAAATATTCATTTAACCGCCCTTCACTCTCCAGTTTTCCCAGCCAATCAACTACACCTACACGGCACTTCTTAGAACCATTTAATATCGCTAGAATATCTTCAACAGTATCTTCAACACTTTTCCCGGTAGCATTGATTTCGCAAACTTTCTCTCTTCCATAAGCGTTTAACGCGTCGACCAAGCAGACATCTAAAATTTCGGAAGCCAAATTCTCCCATAACTTATTACCGGAAAAGCCAGCCTTTTCCATAAAACCCCGCAACTCAACTGGATCACGCCGCAAAACAAAAGTATGTGTCACATGCTTTTTCGGGACTACACTTGCAGCGTAATGTCCATCAATGACAACGCTTTTGTCTCCCGCCTCATTTATAAGCTTACTTACTACCTTTCTTAAACGTACCTCATTAACTATTAAAGAACCACTCCTCCTCTCATCTGCTCCTATGACGAGGTTGTTTTTTGTGGCAAATTCTGTTAAGTTCACATAAATGGCATTAAGCTTCGCCGCGAGTAGAAGTGCTACTGAAGTTTTCCCCACACAAGGTGTTCCAGTAATTAGGATAACAAACTTGCTCAAAGCAGACACCCGCTACAACAAGCATAAAGGCTTTACAATGAAATAAATCTTCCAAAACTTTTATTGCACAGCTCAGTGCATGAGATCTTAGGGGCTGGCGAGTTGGCGCGTGGCTCTCGAGCCGAACATCATGAGGCTTGAGGAAACTCCGCCCACACGTAGAAGTGCAACGCCCGTAAGGGCGTAGGGCGAGAGCCTTGGCAACGGAGCAGAAACGAAACGTCCACCCAAAAGATGCCAATGAGGCATGCTAAGTTGTCGAGAATGCTGGGTGGAAACGGTGAAACGGCCGTCCTGCACGTGGAAAGGGCAAACAAGCGCTGATGAAGCCTCTACCCAAGGCGCAGGTAGCCCGATTAGCTGAATGCCACATAAAACAGAAGGCGGGTTACAGCCAACACGCCAGCCCTATAAATAACACGCCAGCCCCCCTACTTGCGTTTTCTGAAGATTTTAACGCCTTCCATGTCGGTTACGTATTCAAAGCCTGCCTCCAGTAGGGCGCAAGCCTCTTTCAAGTCGTGGGCGACCCTAACATGGTATTCGTCGTTTGTGACCTCGAATATCGCCTGCTCAATGTTTATGTAAACCTCTGTGCTTTGAAGTGATTTGTGCCCTAACACCTTTTTGACGTGCCATGAGTCTTTCGTTTTGTGGTATTCCATTGTCCCCTTCCAGTGGCGGAGTGTGTGAAATGTTATTTTTTGCAGCCTTGGGTTGTTGAGTTTTATGGCGGCTTTTCTCCTTTGTATGTTAAACGCTGCCCTCAATGCTTTGGTGTTTGGATTGAATATGTATTCGCTGTTTTTTGGCAAGTTGTTCAGCATTCCAGCTAGTTTCTCTGAAATGGGAAGTATTCGTGGATTGCTGCCCTTTTCCGGATGTATCCTCAATGTTCTCCTTTCGGGGTCGAAGTCTATCCATCTTAGTTTTGCTACTTCGCCTATTCTGGCTCCTGTTTCCTTTAACACCTGAAGGAGGGTTGCGATCCGTTTGTTGCAGCTGGCTATTAATTCGTCTATCTCCCGTTCCAACGGAATGAAGGGTATGCTCTCCTCTATTTTATATTCTGGAGCCTCCCAGGAAAGGCCAAAACATTTTAGAAAATCTGTGTAAACTGACGCTGTGATGGCCTTTGTGCTGTTCTTCTGTGGGAGTTTGGCAAGAGCCTCTTTAACAGCCTCCGGATCCATCAAATTGCAATGTTTCGCGAGGGCCTTTAACCTGCGAACTCTTGATGTGGTGGTTTCCTCACTTCTTCCTTTTTTCTTCAACCACCAAGCGTATTCCAAGATTTTGCTTATGTTAGCCGCCTGGTCTGTCGCTGTCCCCTCCCGCGCGGGGTTTTCTTGACGGGTTTCCACTGCGGCCAAGGTTTGCACCAGCCCATGCCCATGCCGGCTGGTGGGCGCTCCGCTCAAAGCCTCACGGCTCCCTTGGCGGTTAAGAGATAAAGTGGCTGGCGAATTTAAAGCCTGCCTTTCAATTGTCTGAGCATGTTGAAGCTCGTCGGGTTTTTTGCGATCTGTTTTGCTAAAGCGGTAGCCGCAGTTTCGGCATAGCCAACGCTGAACGCTTCTGCCATTCGCCATGTAGCGCAGCCCGCCTTTGTAAAGCCTGTCTGAGCCGCATTCCGGGCACCTTTGCGGGTTCGCCGAGAGGTCTTCCATAGCCGTCCACGTGCGGGTCTAAGCGAGCAGTTTTTCGGCCTCATCCATTATTTTTGAGCTTTTTCCATCAGCTTCTCTCTTTTAGAGGGTTCGTGGAAAATGTCGGGTGTGTATTTCTCAGCCATGTGGAGGGCGAGCTGTAATAGGGCTGGGTTGTGGAGGGCTGCCGCCATAAAAGCCTCAACCACACGGTTAACCCTACGCCTCCCCTCACGCTTGCAAAGCAGCCTAAAAGCCATGTAAACTTCCGGGTTCAGGTATAGCTTGAAATGTTTACGTAGGACGTGTTGAATGGGCCACATTTTAAACCCCCTCCCCCCTCTGTTTCGCCTTAAGCGTTTCCAGGAGTTTCTTTGCCTCTTCCAGGATGTTGTCGACTTCGCGTTCATCATAAGCCTTGGCAATGTTATTTATCGTTTGAGCTATGTAGGCTGCTGTCCTCGCTGCATCTTCATCCTCAGCAGCCCACCTCTTAACAATATTATATAACTCTTGGAGACTTTCAATCAGTTTCCTACGAATAGCTTGAGTGTCAACGATTACTTGTTTAACCTCGGCGATCTTTAGCCTCAAAGTTTTGAAAGCCTCAACACTGGATTGGCCCGTCATTGTTCATACACCTCCACTTCCACGTTATCTTTAACGCCTTTGCCACTGCATTCCTCCTTAAACTCGCAGAAGCGGCACTCCCAATTTTCAGCATCAGGCTCAGGCTTAGAATCATATGTTAAAGCCTTATGGAGCCTCCTAACCCTATCAAGAAGCCTTTTGAACGTTTCAGGCTCAAATTTAACGGTGAAAGCCTTATGTCGCATCGCGGATTTATCAAGGTATACGATAAACCCTATCCTACAGTTTAATGCCGCCAAATAAAAAACGCAGAAAAGAAAGGCTGACCTCCAAAACCCATTTTTGATTTAACCAAACATTTAAAACAGCGTCCCCTAACACGAGACGTGTTCTGTTAGTGTCTCCCAACAGAATTAAACAGCGAAATTTTTAAAAACAGAGTTATGCTTTGGTAAGTGTTGCAAGTGTTGAGGTGGGAGAATGGAGAAGGCTAAAAAATTGTGTTCTATGATGTCAGGGCTTCTTATCTTGATGCTGGTTTGAACATTATTGGCTTCGCCTTCTAGTGTTATGGGTTTAAAGCAGGGTCATTGGTGGGAGACGGTTCCAGAGGAGGAAAAGACTTCACCACATTATGACTCGATCCCATATTGGCAAATTGCCCCAACTTTGCGTGAGATTGAGTTGAAAAGCAATAGGGTTCGTGTTCAGGTGATTGGGCAGTCGGCTGGCGGACGGAACTTATTCCTCGTAACTGTTTCAGCTCCAGAAGCTTTTGGACGTTTGGGCCGCTATCAAGCGCTCCGTCAGTTAATGCTCAAGGATCCAGAGAAGGCTCAGGAAATGATAGATCAATTTGAAGATTTCAAGGTTCCAGTATATATCCATGCCAGCATCCACGGGACCGAATATCCGGGGTTGACGCCGCCATCGCATTAATTAAAACATTGGCTTTTGAAGAGAGTGAAGAGATTCGTATGATTCTTAACAATGTTATTTTATTGGTTAACGTTGTTGCAAATCCGGACGGGCGCGTTTTAGGCACACGGGGTAATGCTCTTGGCTTTGACTTGAACCGTGATTTTATAACACAATCTCAACCTGAAACTCGCGCCGCCGTCAGCGTTATAACGCAATGGAACCCTATGGTTGTCTTAGATCTACATGGATTTGTCTTTCCGATGCTTATTGAACCATGCACACCTCCACATAATCCAAACTACGAATATGACCTTTACATTAAGTGGGCTTTAGCTCAAGCAATGGCCATGGAAGCAGAATTAAAGACGCGGACCGGTTGGAGCGCCCAAATACCTTTTAGGGATTGGGAAGAGGAATGGGACGATTGGCCACCAATCTTTACACCGATGTATGCGATATATCACGGAGCATATGGACATACGCTGGAAACTCCTTTCCGAGACTATAGAGGCGTTGAAGCTCACTATTGGGCAGTTTGGGGAGCCCTCAAATTCGTATCAGAAAACAGAAAAGAGATGATTCGAGATCAAATAGAGATTTTCAGGCGAGGGTTCCTTGACCTTCCACAGTTGCCCATTAGCGACGAAATTTTAAAGCAGACTCCATATAACCAATATAACGAGCTGACTGTAATTGATTTTCCTGCAGCATACGTCATACCTGCGGAGGCTCCATTACAACAAAGCCCGCATCAAGCTGCGAGGCTTATCAACTTCCTAATCTTCAACGACATTCAAGTTCACCAATCTACCGAACCATTTACCCTCAATGGTATTACTTATCCTAAAGGCACATACATTGTTTGGATGAATCAGCCGAAACGTGGACTAGCGAACACCATACTTTGGGACGGTTGGGACATATCCTATAACCCCGGGCTTAGGATGTATGACATTTCCGGCTGGAGCCATCCACTCCTCTGGGGAGTTTCCAGAGAAATTATGGAAGAAAAACTGAACGTGAAAACATGCGTCGTTAATAGGGCTGATCCACCTAAAGGCTTCGTTGAAGCAGGAAAAGCCAATGCCTACGCATATCTACCGACAAGCAATGAGGCTATAAAGGCTACAAATGAACTCCTTTCACGGGGCATAACCTTATACCGTGCAAAAAGCCCCTTTAAAGATTCTGGACGCACCTTTGAAACTGGAACATTCATAATTCCGGCAAACCAAGCCAACGTGAAAGCTGTGGCTAACGAATTGGCAACAAAATATGGACTTCAAATCTACGCATTAAAGACCATGCCGAGCGATATATCTCTGATGCGAATACAACGTATTGCTGTACATGCAGATGTGGGCGTCCAATTCTTCTTAAAAGAGTTCGGATTCGACTTCACAGTTGTTACAACAAAAGACTTAAATTCAGGTGTAGACCTTTCCGGATACGATATTTTCATACATTCCGGCTGGTCTCTTCTATGGGGATCTCTTACAGATACTGGTAAAACTACATTGCTCAATTTCTTCGCGGGAGGCGGTGACTACATAGGGATTGGCCGTTCTGGGGTAGACTTAAGCGTCAAAGCGAACCTATTAAAAGTCAGCTATAAAACAGGAGCGAGCGATGACAATGGAATTTTGAGAGTTACTTATTTGCATTCTGATTCCGTGACGGCCCAATATCCTGTCGACAGCTACGCATTTGTTTATGGACCAGTTTGGTTCACTGAATACAGCGGCTTAGAAGTCTCCGCATATATTAAAGAAGGCGAGTTTTTCGTTTCCGGCATGTGGGCTAAATGGAAGGAAAGCGAAGCTGCAGGGAAACCAATCATCGTGCATGGAGTCAGCGGACCATCCATCATCACACTTATGGGAATAAATCCAACCTTCAGGGCACATCCAGAACACACCTTCCGCCTATTAGCCAACGCAATATACAACGCATTAGGATAAAACACCGCCCCCCCTTACCCCTCTTTTTTTTAAGTTTTGATAATTAAAAGCTAAATTTTCTAGCATCCCTTTTAGTCATCGTTAAACAAAAAATTTACAGAGGGTAAGTGGGTATTTCGTCAATGGCGTGAATAGAATCATAGACTTTATATTTAGTAATGGCAGCATATTTAGGATGGTAAGTCTTTGGAGTTTAAAAGAAGGCTGTTTGTTTGGCAGATGTGAATTAAAAGCACAATAAGGTGTCTCCTAACAGAATAAAATGTTAACTCAGCTGCATTTATAGCTATTCTAGGTTTTAAAAACTATGGGGATCTTCCCGTAACTTTTTTAGGTTTAAGTAATCTGTATCACATTTTGTGAAGGGAGGAGGTAAATTTGAGGCAGGTTGTTTCTGGAACGGTGTTAATGCTGCTGATTCTGATTGGTATGGTAATGATGGCGACTGAGGTTAACCCTGTTAAGGGCCAATGGATGGGCTCTGTTTATATTATGCATGATGGAAGCATTTACCCTGAAGGAGCGCCGGTTTCGACATCTGATAACATTACTTACGTTTTAACGGATGACATATATGGCACGATTGTGGTTAAGAGGAACAACATAATTGTTGATGGGTCTGGGTTTACAGTTTATACAGAAGTTGTGGGCGTCGATATCTCTCAACGATACAATGTTACGATTAAAAATTTCAACATTGTGAATGGTTATGACCCTGCGGCTGGACAGTATCCAGAATGGCAGTTTGGAATATATATCTATGAATCATCGCATATTAGGATTGTTGGGAATAATGCCACGAAAAACCTGTTCTTCATATGGCTTCAAAACTCCCACCACAACGAGATAATCGGAAACAACATATACAAAAACTATGAAGCCATACGTCTCAACTACAGCTCATACAACGTTATCAGCCACAACAACATTTCCTTCAACGATTGTGGCATAATCCTCGACTGGCACAACACAAACAACAACATTACAGAAAACATAATCAGCAATAACGATGGAACCGGCATAGAACTTTATTATTCCCAAAGCAACCTTATTTTGGGGAACAATCTAGTCGGAAACAGCTATGGTGTCTGGCTTCACTCATCTAAAAACAACAAAATACTTGAAAACAACATTGTAGACAATGAATTTGGCATAACATTTGAGGGGGATTCTTCAAGCAACATAATATACCACAACAATTTCATATATAATTCAGAGCAAGTGTTCGACTTCCACTGGACTTCACCATGGGTCTCGCCTTCAATAAACAAGTGGAATAATACATACCCTTCTGGCGGAAACTATTGGAGCGACTACGCAGGCGATGACTATTATAGCGGTCCTAGTCAGGATCAGCCTGGAAGCGATGGAATAGGCGACACGCCATACATCATAGACGACAATAACATAGACTATTATCCGCTTATGAGCCCTTGGAGCCCTCCGCCGCCTCCACCTATCGTGGATAATATTCCACCCGACACTTGGCTGATCATCGGGAAGCCCAAATTTGTCGTTAACGAAGCCACATACTTGACCTCAGATACTTCCCTTCAGCTGACTGCTGTGGACAATCCTGGCGGTTCAGGCGTTGCCTTAACAGCCTATAGAATTTATAACGACACACATAAAAGTGACTGGTTAGTTTATACAAGGCCTTTCTATTTAACAGGGCTATCAGACGGCACCTATCAAATAGACTTTAACAGCACAGATTATGCCGGAAACGTGGAGCGAACAAAAACCGCCGAGGTGATCCTTGATAATACTCCACCATCAACAACCATCACCGTAGGCGAACCTAAACTCGTCGCCAACACAATCTTTGTTACAACGGAAACCCTTTTTTCACTCTACGCAGATGACGGTTCAGGATCAGGAGTATACTCCACAGCCTACAGAATCTACAACAACACATACAACGGCGAATGGAAACCATACTCAGAACCATTCCGCCTAACTTCATTATCCGACGGAGTTTACACCATCGAATTCAACAGCACAGACAACCTTGGAAACGTAGAATCCACAAAGTCGATCCAAGTAACGCTGTTCTCATGGAACTACGTCTTCACTGATACTGAAGGGAGAGGAACAACCCTCAAAATCAACCTCGCCTACCAACTCTTCCAATTCATATCCCCAGACAAGGACTACGGCATAAGAAAAGCCACAACCATCCGCAAGCTTGGAAGAGCATACATAGTAGCACACTACGACGGACAACTAGCACTATCCGCCGTATTCATAAACACCAACCTAGACTTCTGCATAGCCACAGCATGGGACCTGCAGACAGGCAAACACTACATACTGCTAGACAAAATGGGAAAAGAGTAAAAACAATACTTTACTTTCACTCCTACATTTTTATAAAATAAAGATCATAAAAATCCAATAATCTCCATGTTTGAGTGAAACGTTGAATTCTTTTAGTCACCGCTAATAGAAGATAATGCTTATTTTCTTCAAGTCGTAAATTCAAGATTCATCACGCAAAATTTTTAAGTTTTTAATTCATTTATGCTTGGAGTCATAGTGTCTGAGCGCGAGAATTAATACTAACCAACTGGTGGGTGGTTAAAAGATGCCTTGTAAGTTTCCTCGTAAGTTTGTTGGATTTATGGTGATTTTAGTCTTTCTGGGCTTCGTTCCGCTGTGTAAGGCTTCCTTATCCCCTAGGGGTCCAATTCACATTAGTAGTAATGCGGACTTCACTGCTGCCAATGGGGTGACTGGTGGCTCTGGAACGCCTACTGACCCATATATTATTGAGGGCTGGGAGATAACTGAGGACTATGGCGTTGATTATGGTATTTGGCTTGAAAATACGGATGCCTACGTCGTTATCAGGAACTGCTTGATAATTCCGCCATACACTGGCATTAGGCTTGAACATGTTGCAAACGTGCTAATTGAAAACATCACTATTAATGGAGGCCATCAGGGCTTATACGTGTATGACTCGGTAAACGTCGTAGTTTCAAAGAGCGAAATTGCCCACATAATCGGCGACGCTGTTGAGCTTCATTTATCAACTAACATCAGAGTGGAGAATTGCACAATCGGAGATGGCCGAGACCACAGCCTCTACATGAAAAGCGTAAACAGCACCGTCATAAGGAATTGCGAAATCTACGGTAGCCTTTACGGCGTCTACGCTGAATCTTCAACGGACATTTCGATAAACAACTGCAACATCCACGACAACGATGGGGACGGCGTTTACTTTTACGCGACCATTAACAACACGATCCTAAACTGCCTAATCCACTCCAACAATCACGGAATACTCTTGGATTCGTCGGACTACATTACAGTGGAGTACTGCGACATAAAAAACAACTCTTTAGGCATATGGCTTAACCCAGCCTTCAACTGTGAAATTCACTATAACAATTTCATTAACATACACCAGAACGCCCAGGACGATGGACAACATAACAACTGGGACAGGAACTACTGGAGCGACTACAGCGGAGTCGACGCAAACAACGACGGATACGGAGACACGGCATACACAATTGCCGGAAGCGCCAACGCAAAGGACAACACTCCGCTAATGCAGATCATCCCGGAATTTCACAATCCATCAATACTCCTGCCAATAACGTTAACGCTATCCGGAACAATTCACCTACTCAAAAAACGTCTAAAATTAAGCAGCAAACCGCTAAAGAAAAACTGTGGATCATAAAGCCTC
>JAGTQI010000051.1 GCA_018396955.1 Candidatus Bathyarchaeota archaeon
TGCTTGAAAAGAAGCATGGCAAGGTTGAGGCTGTTGCAATTGAGGTTGATGACGCGCTGGTGCTCACCCCGATATTTGAGGGGATTCTAAGGATGGTAAACTTACACGGAACGATCCTTTTACTGGACGTTTAAAAACGGCTCAACGGTTGGTAGGAAAAAGCAGTAATTGAAGCGTTAAGGAGCACGCAAAATGGAGCCAAGCCTTAAAGAAGCAGCGCGTCAATATTGGCTTCAAGGCTTGAACATTGTTTTACTTAGGGAGAAGAAGCCACTGCATAGGTGGAGCCAGTGGCAGATGGAGAGGCAGAGTGAAGGCGACTTTGAGGCTTTGCCATGGAGTGAAGCCGATGGCTTTGCGCTTATTTGCGGTTCAAGGCTGAACAACGGGTTGTATTTTGCAACTGTAGACTTTGACGTGAAAAATGTTAGCGAAGAAGCAAGAGAGAAGGGCAGACAAGCCCTAAAACATATGCCTATAACACAGATTGAAGAGACGCCGAGCGGCGGACAACACTGGATATACCATAGTCAAACGAAGCCGAAGACTGTTAGCGCATACCATAATGTGGCAGCTTTGGAGCTTATTGGAGAAGGCAAACTCTGCGTAATGGCTCCTTCAGTTGGGTACAAGCGTTTAAATGACAATCCACCAACAGTTGTGCAAAACGTTGAGGATCTCTTCTATGAAGCTTTAAACGCCGTCAGTGTTGAAAATTCACATTCCCAAGCGCAGCATTGGTTTAACCGCGAAGACTTAGCCAACCAACAGTATAAGGGCAGGAATCCGCCATGTATAAGTGCCCTTTTTAAAGGGACATGTGAGGGTCAGCGGAACGAGTATGCCATCCGCATCGCAAGCTTCCTAATAAACTTTAAAGGTTTAAGCCCAAACCACACTTTTAAACGCCTTAAAGAGTGGAACCGCTTCAACAATCCGCCTTTAGGCGAGAAGGAGTTGGAAAACGTTGTTAGAAGCGCTGTTAAGGGCTGTTATGTTTATGGATGCGAAGATGATGTTTTAAAGCGGAACTGTATCATTGCAGAGTGCCCAATAGCTCCTAAGAAAAAACAGTTAACAGCCGAAGAAAGGGAGAGGGCTGAAAGGCTTCTTGAAGACCCAAAGTTCTTAGACTATGTTTTGGAGTATGGCGGGAGGAGGCTTCTCGGCGAGGACAACGCGTTACTATTGAACTTTGTGACATTGTGCAGTGGGCAAACAAAATATCCTATATCCACTATTCTTTCAGGCTTCAGTGGAAGCGGCAAAAACGAGTCTTTAAGGGCTATTAAGCCGCTGATCCCTGAAGAATGGATTTTCGAGTTTACAACTTCAACGCCTGAGGCCATAAAATATATCGGCGAGGATTTCTCTGGAACCCTCATAATTTATGAGGCTGCAGGCGTTAAGGGCGAAACTGGAAGCCTAAGCCTAAGGGCCATCGGCGAAGGAGAATCCATAGAGACAATCTATCCAATACGAACGAGTTAACGGGTAAAATGGAGCTTGGAAAAGCCAAAACAAAAGCCCGCAACTTTATCACGACGCAGAGCGATTTGGACATACACCCAGACCTATATCGCAGAGTCTTCAAATACGAAATGAACCACAGTCTCACTCTAACCAAACGGGTTTTGGCGAAGAAGCTCCGAGACGCCATAATGCCCCAAAGCCTTAAAGCCTTCATTGGAGAGAAGAGAAACCCAATAACATTCAGCGAAGAGGATTTCAAAAACGCTTTGAGGCTTAACGATTGGCAAGCAGAAGTGATAATATTTCCGCCGTCCAGCCTCATGCGCCTTCTGGATTTGGCTGTTACAAAGGAGCAGAAGGTGGCATTACGCACACATGTTGAAAAGATATTAAACTTCGTGAGGGTTTTAGCCCTCATCAACCAAAAGAAACGCCTAAGACTGAAGGTTGAGGAAAAAAGCTACGTTGCAGCCTCACCAGAAGATTTCCACACAGCCCTAAACACCCTACAAACAACAATTAGGGAGACTGTGACAAGGCTTGGAAAACGTCAACAGGAAGTTCTAAGCCTCCTCCAAGAGTGCGATGAAGCGTTAGACAAACATAAAGTCGCCGAAAAACTTGGCATATCTACGGACACGGCTGCAAGAGCTCTCAAGTCTCTTGCTAAAGCAGGCTACGTGAAGGAAAACGTTAACACAAAACCATACACCTATGAAATCTTACAAAAGGAGCCTAATCCTCTCGGAATATTGGAAAATCCGAGCCAATACAGCCTCTTTTGGCAGGATAGCCTTGAAAAATGGCTAAAGGGCATCACCGCAGCTCTGCAGCGGAAAGGTATAGTTTTCCAAATTTTAAACTCAAACAATCAAGATTCTTTCGGCGAAATATTTGGAGCACAAGCTGGAAACAAGGAAAGCATCGAGCTTCAAGCTTCTTTAACCCCTGAAAATAAGCGAAAAGCGTATACCCCAAACTGCCGAGTTGCAGAGGCACCCTTTGAGGTTGAATCAGGCTTATCAGCGGAAAACCGCCAAATACGTCTCGGATTTTCGGATGTTCCGAGAGGAAAATGCCTATTTTTGTGGCGTAGAATCCCACCGACTGAAAAATGCGAATTGTGTGGAGAGTTAGCCGTTGAATATGAGATTCGAATGGCTGATAGCAACAACATTCTAAGGCGGTGTCAAAACTGCTTCGATAAAATGCGCCTTGCATTTGGCTCCTCTGAGTGGAGGAACGTGGGAGAGGAAGGCTTTGCAAGTTTGGAAAACGGGTAGGGGGATCCCCCTCCCCCTCTGTCTCCGTATCTCTCAAATGGTGAGGGCAATGCCGTTGTTTGAGGATAAGCCCAGCAGAATTTTCAGGGATGCGAGATGGCTTCAGCCGCTTTCGCTACCCCCAAGTGGTAAGCCTCTCTGCCGTGATAATGATTTGAGGTATATGGCTTCTTTCCTATCCGAACTCTTTAGGACTGGCCAGGCAAGAAACCTCTTCATTTTCGGCAAGCCCGGAACCGGCAAAACTGTTTGCGTCCAATATTTAATTGGGGAAGTAGAAAAACATGCGAGGGAGAAGGGCCTCCCAATTTTAACGGTTTACGTTAACGCTGGAAGGACAAGAACCCCCTACTACACGATGCTTGAGATAGTTAAGGGCTTAGGCCTAAATGCGCCAAATGTTGGCTGGCAGATGTTCCGCCTAAAACAGGCTTTTGAAAGGTTGTTGATGGATAAGTCTGTTGTAATCGCCATAGACGAGGTTGACGCATTACTGGCTAAGGAGAGGGAGCCCCTAATATACTACTTAAACCGCCAGCCAAAAACAACACTAATCCTTATAAGCAACAAGATAGAAGACGCCACCCAATTTCCGGAAAGGGCACTAAGCACACTCCAACCCAAAATCATCTCGCTTAACCCATACACAAAAGAAGAAACAAAGGAAATAATGCGAGACCGTGTGAGACACGCCTTCCAACCAAATGTTTTACCAGAGAATCTGCTTGATAAGGTGGCGAAGGTAACGTCAGAATTTGGAGACATAAGACTCGGCTTTTCCATACTGCTTTCCGCTGGATATTCGGCTGAAAGGGCTGGAAGAACGGAAATAACGGATGAAGACATAAAATCAGCCACTAAAAGTGAGGAGACAACAGAGATTCTGAGGACAATAGGTGAAATGAGAAAAAGGCTTGAAAAACGGAGGAAAACGGGGCGAGAAATGCCCCCTAAAGAATGGGGACTGGCTGTGGCTCAGGAAAACGCTGACAAAACGAAAATCTTAAGATATTTTTTACGCCTCCAACCAAGCCGCAGCCGGAATGTCCCCAATGCAAATCCACGAAAGTTTGCAAAGATGGAATGCGCTACCTCATAAACGGAGAAACAATTCAACGATGGCTATGTAAAAAATGCGGATACCGCTTCAGTGAAACAAGCTTCGACAAATCAAACACGTTTCAACAACTTCAGAAAGTCGATAGGCAGATTTTAAATTCGCTAGATGCCTTACATACTAACTGCCAATGGAGCCATGAAGCCTTAGGCGGAGCGCCCACCGGCAAGCCAAAGCTGGTGCAAACATTGGCCGAAGTAAAAACCCGACCAGAAGAAGCCCGGCGGGAGGGCACACTGCAGTCAGCGGACATCAAGGGGCAACTAGTAGAATATCTTTGGTATATGAAAAAGAAGGGTTATGCTGAAAGCACAATAAAAAGCAGACTAAAGCTCATTAAGAGGCTAATAAATCTTGGAGCAGATTTAAGCAATCCAGAAGAAGTTAAAAGGGTCATTGCAGTACAACCTTGGTGCGAAAGAAGAAAATCAAACGCCTGCGACGCCTACACAACATTCCTCGAGATGCAAGGAAAAACATGGGAACGTCCAATCTACAAGGGCATCCAGAAACTGCCTTTTATACCGCAAGAGTCAGAAATCGACCAGCTCATAGCAGGTTGCAGCCCGAGAATGGCTTGCTTTCTCCAACTTCTTAAAGAAACAGGCATGCGACCGGGAAAAGCATGGCAACTCCAATGGACTGATATAGACACAGCCACAAGAACCATTCGCATAACTCCAGAAAAAGGGTCAAGCCCAAGAATATTTCACATAAGCGCAAAGCTTGCAGCTATGCTTGAAAATTTGCCAAGGAACTATGGAAATAGAATATTTTCAGCCCCAAGCATGCGCTTGGACCATCATAACGACCATTTCGTCCAACAGAGAAAAAGAATAGCCCACAAACTAAAAAATCCGAGAATACTGCAAATAACCTTCAAAACATTCCGCCATTGGAAAGCCACAATGGAATACCACAGAACAAAAGACATCCTCCACGTCAAACAAATCCTCGGCCACAAAAACATCAACAACACATTGATTTACATCACATTAGCTGAAGAACTTTTCAAAGACAAACAGGAATACATCTCAAAAGTTGCAGAAAACGTCAAAGAAGCTTGCGCCCTTATAGAGGCTGGCTTCGAATATGTGACAGGGGAATACGATGATGGAGGAAAAATCTTTAGAAAGCCAAAATACGCTTAACATCGCCATTACAAATCCCCCGGCGATTTTCACGTATATGGTGCGGGGGGTGGGATTTGAACCCACGGAGGCCTACGCCAGAGGATCTTAAGTCCTCCCCCTTATCTTAGGCTGATCTATGCCCCATGCAGCCTATTTAGACCTGGCTCGGGTACCCCCGCAATTGGCAGATATTCCAAAAGGTTTTCCAATGTTTAAGTTTTCCGCGTCAAGATACATTTAAGTTGAGATTGTTGTTTATTTTCTTATAGGGTTGGGCGGGTAGCCTAGCAAGGATAGGGCGCAAGCCTCCTAAGCTTGTGATCGTGGGTTCAAATCCCACCCCGCCCGCCATCCACTAAGCTAAGTTTTAGCCTTTAACAACCGCTAAGGGAACTAGTCTTGCGACTTTTGTGGCTATGCCAACTTTGTGGCTGACTTCCGCCACTATGTCCACGTTTTTGTATGCTGGGTCTGCTTCTTCGGCTAGCACGACTGCGCTTGCTGCTCTCACGGCTATTCCCCGCTGTTCAAGGCTTCTTTTTACATCTCCGCCGTAAAATCTGCGTTTTGCGGCGGCGCGGCTTAGCATTCTGCCCGCTCCGTGGGCTGTTGAACCAAAGCTTATTTCCATGGCTTTTTCAGTGCCGACTAAAACCCATGAGCTTGTTCCCATGCTTCCAGGTATTATTACTGGCTGTCCCACGCTTCTGTAGCCTGCTGGGATTTCTGGGTGTCCTGGCGGAAAGGCTCTTGTGGCTCCTTTTCTGTGAACCCAAACTTTCCGCTGTTCGCCGTTAACCTTGTGGGTTTCTATTTTTGCGATGTTGTGGGCCACGTCATAGACGAGTTTTAAACCGAACTTTTCTGGGTCTTCTTTGAAAACTTGTTGGAAGCTTTGGCGAACCCAGTGCATTATTGCCTGCCTATTTGCAAAAGCATAGTTTACCGCGCATGCCATAGCCTCATAATAGTCTTCAGCTTCATTGCTATTTCCAGGGGCGCATGCAAGCTCTCTGTCAGGCAAAACTATTTTGTATTTGTGGATGGCCCTCTCCATAACCCGCAAGTAGTCTGAGCAGATTTGGTGTCCGAAACCTCTGGAGCCGCAGTGAATCATGACGGTTACCTGTCCTTCATGCTCGATTCCGAAGGCTTTGGCTGTTCGCTCATCATAGATTTTGTCAACTTTTTGGATTTCTAAGAAGTGGTTTCCAGAGCCTAACGTGCCTATCTGCGTTAGCCCTCTATTCTTAGCTGTTGTCGAAACCTTGTCTGGATTGGCATTTTTCATGCAGCCATGCTCTTCGCAGTGTTCTGCATCCTCGTCCCATCCAAGACCTTGGTCTATAACCCATTCGACACCTTCCATTGCGAGTCTGTCCAAGTCATGAATTGTCACTTTGAAGTCTTTTCGCCGGCTTCCAAGACCGCATGGCACATTCTCAAAAATAACGTTTGTCAACTGCACAAGTCTGGGTTTAAGGTCTTGCTCGGAGAGGTTCGTTGTTAGGAGGCGCACACCACAGTTTATGTCGTAGCCAACCCCGCCCGGGCTTATTACGCCTTCGTTATAGTCTGTTGCCGCCACGCCACCTATTGGAAAGCCGTAACCCTCATGCCCATCTGGCAAAGTTATGGAGTACTTGTATATACCGGGCAAGTGGGCAACATTAGCGCATTGTTCAAGGGTTCTATCCGTCTGCATCTTCTCCAACAACGTTTTATCTGCAAAAATTATGCCGGGAACCCGCATCCCGGGTTTATATTTTGGGATACGCCAAGTGTAATCGTTCACTTTTTCAAGAGGCACCTTTTCGGAGGGGGGTCTTCCCTCTCCCTCTTCGCCCATAACATTTTCACCTAACCTTTTCTCAGCAAACGGTGGATATAAAGTATTTTGGCATATAAACCAATAAGCTAGGCTGGGATTCCGAAATTTTTAACGAACTCGATGATGCCCAGCACGCTTTCCCTCAACACGGTTTCACGCAAAACCATATGCGTCTTAATGTACCCCTCAGCCTTTTTGACTGCATCGTCATTTTCTACAATTCTCCGGCTTATAGCTCCTAAATCTTCACCTGCATTCAAAGCTTCCTTTGCAGTTTTGGCCCAGAGTTTAAGCTGTTTGGCGTACATCTCGAGTTTCCCTGCGGCATTTAATGCTTTTCCAAAATGTGTGTAATATAAAACCATCGGTTTTAAACTCGCCAGTTTATTAAGAGAGTTTAAGGCTATGTCTAAGCGGAAAGGTGGAGGTGTCGTAGGAACTATAACGTCCAACTCACTTATATAAATTCCAGCGGCATCACCGGTAAAGATGCCTTTGCTTAATGGTTCATAATAGCTTAGATGGTGAGACGCGTGTCCAAGGGTTTCGATAACTTTTAACGTAATTCCCCCTCCAACGTTCAAGGTCATACCATCTTGGGCGGCTACCATCCTTTCTGGTGGGACAGGCTCTGGCTTCCCATAGATTTCAGCTATTGCCCCAAGAGCCATCTTTGACTGTTGCCAAAGCTTCTCAGGGTTTGCAAGATGAAGCACTCCCCTCTGGTGGACTAGAACTTTAGCGTTTGGAAAATGCTTAATTAACGACCCCACACCACCGCCGTGATCCAGGTGAATATGTGAGACTGCGACATAAGAAACATCGTCTGGTTTTATGCCCAGTTTTAATAATCTACCAACGAGATTGTGAATAGAGGATGTCGGACCAGTTTCGATTATGACTACACTTTCCCCCCTAACTATGTAGCTGGCTACAAAATTCCGTATTCTTGCAGCCTCAACGTCAATCATGAAAATATGATCCGCAACCTTTGTAATACTCACTTTGCCACCATCTTTCAAGTTTAACAAAATTTCTAGGGCGCTATCATATGCTTTAAGCATTTTGCATGAAGCAATTTAAAGAAGTCAAAGCTTCTATTACCGCGTGAAACTTATGCTTATTAAAGTAGTCCGCAACTTAGCACCAAATGTTTATCAGGACTTGCAGGTTCTCAGGAAAATGGGTTTTGTTAAGCTAAACACGAAGAAGGGTAAAGCACTAATCCCGGAAACGCTTGTTAAAGAGATATTTTTCCTCATCCGTTGACTCCAAATGGAGCACCAGCCACAGCAAACATTTTAATTTGTTCTAAAATCTTACAAGACTAACTAAAAGCGGAAGCTGTCAAGCAATGGTTAATTTGATAATATTCGGAGCACCAGGCTCTGGTAAGGGGACATATGCCTCAAGGTTAAAGGATATACTTAACGTTGCAGTCATAGCCACCGGCGACATCTTTCGAGAAATGATAAAAGAGGATACACCGTTAGGAAGGAAGGTAAAGTCTTATGTGGAGAAAGGTTTGCTAGTCCCAGATGACATAACCCTTGATGTTCTAAAGGAGAACATGGCTAAAATTCCAAGGGGCAGAGGCTTCATTTTGGACGGCTATCCCAGAACGGTTGAGCAAGCTAAAGCTCTTGACAAAATAGCCAAAATAAACGCAATAATACATCTAGTAGTGCCCGACTGGATAATTATAGAACGCTTGTCCTCTAGGAGGATATGCAAAAACTGTGGAGCAATTTACAACCTACTTTTCTTAAAGCCAAAAAACGATATGATTTGCGACCACTGTGGCGGACCGTTATATCAGCGTCCAGACGACACACCGGAAGTGATTCAACAGCGTATAAAGGTTTATGAAATGCAAACACGATCCCTACTAGAATATTATAGGGAGAAAAGGATTCCGTTTGTGGAGGTTAAATGCGAAAAGCTTGAAACGCCGCCAGAAGTTATAGTCCAAGAGATTTTAAAGGGGTTAAAGAGTCTCGGTTTAGCTTAAATGTCAAGTATAAACTTCACTGTTGTTTTATCTGGTTCTTTAATAATCTCCATTTTATGGTATGTGACGGCCTTGACGCCAACTTTCTGAGGATGCTTTTCTGGGTTAAACTTCTCGCCCCATATCTTGGCTTTAAGCCTAAAACCCTCCGCCGTTTTAGTCACTTCAAATATTTCGAATTTTGAATATAGCATTTCGTTAATCTCTGATTTAACGAGGAGCTCTTCAAGCCAATTGTAAAGCAGGGCATGCTCATCCAATGCCTCAACTTCAACATAGTCATCAACTTCGGGACTAACTTTCTCGATGTCTGTCATTACCTCAAACATGGCGGCAGCAGCGTTTTCAAAAGCTTCAGCTAAGTCTCTTCCATAGGCTACAATATACGCGTCTGCCATGTGTTCAAGAAATTCAAAGTTTCTTTTCTTTGGCATGGCTTTGTCGTTATTAGTAAACGTTTTTCATTTTATAATTGTTTTATGTTTAACAAATGAGGAGATTAGCGATTTTATGGAAAAGTCTTAAAAGTATTTTGGAATTTTTTGTATGGCCGCCACCGTTAGCTTGACGGCGTTTTCTGTGTCCTTTAAGCTTAATAGGGATGCTGGACTATGAATGTAGCGTGTTGGCACTGATATGACGCCGCTGGGGACCCCTTCCCTTGTTAGGGATATGCGGGCAGCATCAGTTGAGCCTTGTAAACCAGTTTCAAGCTGATATGGGATCTTGTTTTCCTCTGCAACGTCAACCAGCAACCGCAAAACTTTTGGATGGGTTATGAGCCCATAGTCGGCAACGGTTATTGATGGTCCTTTCCGCAGCTTTACCGGAGCTTCCACCTCTTTTACGCTTGGGACGTCGCCTGCTATTGTGACGTCTAAGGCTATGCCTACGTCGGGGTATATGCCGAACGCTGCTGTTGTTGCTCCCCTCAAGCCTACTTCTTCTTGGACTGTTCCAACAGCGTAAACTGTGCATTCTGTCTCTTTGAGTTGCTTCGCTGCTTCAACCATGACTGCGCAGCCGACACGGTCATCGAAGGCTTTTCCAATGACTATGTCGTCGCTTATTTTTGCGAATTTTATGTCGAAGCTTATGGGGTCTCCGATTTTTACGCCCATCTTTTTGGCTTCTTCTTGGTTTTCCGCTCCGATGTCTATGAAAAGTTCGTCGTAAGTCATGACCTTTTTGCGTTCCTCCTCTTTTTGTATATGGGGAGGCTTAGAGCCTATTATCCCGTGCAAGGGACCTTTTTCCGTGTGCACTATCACTTTTTGGGCGAGCAGTATGCGGTCGTCTATGCCACCCATTTTCGTGAACTGAAGGAACCCCTCCTTTGAGATTGTCTTGACAAAAAGTCCTATTTCATCCATGTGAGCTGCAAGCATAACTTTTGGCGCGTTTTTCTCGCCTTTTTTAATGCCTATAACGTTTCCCAGCTTGTCCTCCTTAACCTCATCCATATAGGGCTTTAGCATACCTTTCATGAGTTTTCTAACTTCTTCCTCTCTCCCAGCTACTCCACAGGCGTTTGAGAGTTTTTCCAGAGTTTCTGCAAGGGTCACATGTTTTCCTCCTTTTAAAGAGCTGAGTGAGAATTCTAAAGCTTTATATTAAACAGTTGTGGTATTAAAACCGCGTTTGAAACATGGGCTTTAACTCCTCGCCCTTAAAGGGTGAAAATTCAACGGTTGGGTAATTCTCTCAAAATCCTCTTCAGAAAGATTAGGGGTTTACCTCCATATAACTAAGGTAAGTGGAGGGGGCGGAACATATGTTTGTGGGTGAATGTACGGAGTTTACCTCCATATAACTAAGGTAAGTGGATTGGCTAGAAGATACTTTGTAATGAATGGATTTGACGGCGCCATGACTATTTTCGG
>JAGTQI010000052.1 GCA_018396955.1 Candidatus Bathyarchaeota archaeon
GGCATAATAAGCCGTTCTCCTTCACAAAGTCATATAAAAGCTTAACAGAGGTTCTTACAGACCATAAGTTGGCGGCTTTAGGCGACGCGTACATAAATTTAGCTTATTCATTGGCTTTGTCCATGAAAAGGGGTCAACCTTCCGGCGCAAAAGTCAAGGGGGCGGTGTTAGCAGAAGCCCTCAAAAAAGCCGGTTTGAGAACGTGCATGCCTTCTAGAGTTTCAAGTCATATGTTGGCTGATGCCGCCGAAGCCTTAATCGTTTATGCTTGGCTTTGTGGATTTTTGCCGCTGAACGAGTGTGTATCAATTTTGTATAAATCTAAAAATTATGTTGAAGGTTTCACACAACTATTAGCAACGATAAGGGATAGAATCACTTTTTAAGGGCCTTTTGTAGGGCCTTGCCAAACTCCTCGTTAATTTCACGGGCCTTCCCTAACGCTTTCAGCAGAGCTTCCTCCGGTTTCAATTTGCCCTTCGTCCGAACATAAATGACCGGAACTGGTGTTAGAGGATGCGGAATATCGTAGCCAGCTAACTCCACATTTTCATCTTCTAAAAGCTTCTTCTGTAGAAGGTTGCAGATGGTGTGACCAGCCCCTTCAACCTCAATTTTAAGCTCGTTTTCCGTTTTCTTTAAAACGTTAACTTTCATTTAGTTTTCACTCACCATTTTTTAAATTATTCCTATGCCATAGTCTATGGCTGTTTTGCGCTTTTCAATTTTCCCACATCTTGGACATCGTAAACCCCGACCCTTCAGCTCCAACACCTCGCCACATTGGGAACAGAACGCGTAAACCACGCCTAGGCTTTTATCTTTGGTTGTTAAGTGGTATGCTCTATTCTTTTCGCTTATGACTTTCGCGCGAATTATGTCGCCGGGCTTGCATATATCAAACATCGACTCAACAAATCTTAAATGCACGTCAGAAACATGCAGTAAACCAGTGAAAAATCCCGAGAGAAGCTTCTTTCCAATTTTAAAGATGCGAACCGTGGCTATTTGCGTCTGAACATTTGAAACCTGCCCTATAACAATACTTCCAACCTTTGGAACTCGGGCTCCATGGACCAAGGGAAAGACTGAAACACGCTTGTTAAGAAGGTCTAGAAGGGAGCGCCCAACGATCTTTGAATGAATAACTCCATCTTTAACATATGTGCCAGCATCCGGAACAAACTCCTCGATTACGCCAAGAGGTTCGCCTGGCAAAACCGGTTGCCCGCTGTTCCTTTTCGAAGATTGCACACTCATGCCGTCATCATCCCAACTATAAGCTTATAAGAATACCCCGAACAAATCAATAAACCTTTCCCAGCTCGCTATAGGCTTGTAACACTTTAACGATATATCGCGTATGCAGCCTCTCGCAGTCCACAAGTCTCCTTAAAACCTTTCTGGCGGTCCAGAGGTTGCACATCGGGCTTTTGTCCTTTCGAGGCTGGAAAACCCCCTCACATTTTGTCCCTTGGCATGCCTTTTAAATAGTAACAACAACTTTTCTGGTGTGGTTAATAGTTTAAACACGTTTCTTGGGTAACGTGTTGGCAGTTCAACGTCCAATCGCGTTATATACCAAGGCTCAACGCAGGCCGTGTGCCGCAAGCAATTTCTAATGGTGCGAGGTTTTCCTGAAGGTAGCCAGTCAAAAACCTCGCTGTCCAAGTTTGAAACAAGCTTTAACAAGTCTTCCCTAGAATACTCCATGAGCTTTAAAGTCCATGCAACATCTTTTCTAGTGACAGGGGCTACTTCAGACCAAAGAGGGGTTCAGGCTTTCCAGCCTCAACTGGATTGTAGCTCACCCTCAAGACTTCTGCAACCTCAATTTCAAAATCTCCTGCCTTAGCTGGGATATGCTCGCCGTGCCTTTTCTAACCAATCGAACCATTCAGTAATAGCATTCCTCACCTTTGCAAGGGCGCTTTCTGGAGAGTGCCCGAAAACCCAGCATCCCAGGCATTCTGGAACAAATGCACTTGTTCCTCCTAACCCGACATCTAAACAAACTGCAATCTTCTTTGTCATACGCTTTCGTCTCTAGAAAAATCCCCTTTTACAAAGCTCACTCCATGAGATTTCGCCAGCAACTACAAGCGCCTCGCTCATGGTTAACATAGGCTTTGAAAACTTGGAAGAAGCATCAAGGGATACACGTGGACACGCCGTGTTAATGTAAGCGTCCACTGTTGGAAAGTTCATAATTGTTTCAGGTGTTATTTCTCTAACGGCAAATATATATGCGTCCTTGCCAGCCCTTTCAAGCTTTTCTCTGATGTTTAAGGCTTCCTCCAGCCGTTTCTGTCCGGGTTTAAGCCCCACAAGAACCGCGAAGGTCTTTGCTTTTTGAGCTTCTTGAATGCATGCCCACCTTTGCTTCTGAACCCTTTGCGCTTCCCCGTCTATGGGGTAAGCTCTCTTCTCGTAGGGGTCCGCGACAACTGTTGATTTAAATGTCGTGAGAGTCAAGCCTAGCGCATGGAAGCGCCCGCCGCCTACAAATAGGAAGCCCTCAACGTATTCCGCTATGGATTTAGCGTTGCTGTAGTCGCATCCAATAACTTGTCCGGGATAGTTTAGGCGTCCAGCGTCGCCAACCATGACTGTTTTTCCAGTGCGGATCAGCATTTCTCTTGCCTCATCAAGGGTTTGCACATGCTGGACCGTCGTGGCTAAGCCTATCTTATGCCAATTCGCCATTAAAGGCAGTGCTTTTTCAACAGCCTCTGCGACGCTTATAGTGGCCCGCGCCTCAATGTAAATAGTTGGCACTCTCTCATATTTCAAAAGCTTGGCGTGTCCATAATGCACTATCAAGTCTGCGCCAAGGCTTTCAGCCTCAGAAGTTGCCAAGTCACAAGCTCCATAGCATGGATCCGCGGAAACAATTGGCAAAGCACCAGCCTTCTCAATCACTTTTGCTAAGCGTGGAGCCTCACCTTTCAGTCCTTCTGGCAACTGTATTAAAACACGTTTAGCTCCAAGTTTTACAATTTCCTGTCTTAACCTTTCTTCTTCAAAATCAAACATTTTCAAGGCGGAACACCAACAACTTTTAGAGAACATTAATAAGGAAAAGGGATAGTTTAAGCAGTTAGCTACTTTATGCTTTCATCCCATCTGGGTGTCCATTCCCAGTCTTCCTTTGGTCTTTTAACTGGACGCCCTAGGGCTCGCTCATGCTGTTCAGCAAGTTTCTCCAGGATTATTTTTTGCTCTATGCTTGCTACAAGTTTCTTTGTGGCTATTACGGCGTCAGGGTTTACTGATATGCTGTCTATTCCAGCCCGCACCAAGAACTCGGTGAAATCTGGAAGGTTTGAAGGTGCCTCACCGCAGATGGAGACTGTGCAGCCGTTTTCGTGCGCCACCTTGATTAGGTGGGCTATTATCCTTTTTACAGCTGGGTCCCTCTCATCAAAGTATCCCATTTGTCCAAGGCGTTCGGAGTCTCTGTCAATCATCAGTATGCCCTGTGTCATGTCGTTTGAGCCTATAGAGAAGCCGTCGCAGAGCTTTGAGAACTCGTCGGCTAGTATGGCTATTGATGGTGTTTCAGCCATAAACCAAACCTTAAAGTCCTTTGACCTTTCCAAGCCTTCTTCCCGCATTATTTCTAAGCATTTTTTGGCTTCCCATAGGGTGCGCACAACTGGAAGCATAACCCAAACGTTTTTCAGTCCCCACTCTTCACGGCACTTTCTTATTGCTTGGCATTCTAGGCGGAAGGCTTTCTCATACCATGGGCTTATGTAGCGGCTACACCCCCGCCAGCCCAGCATGGGGTTGTTCTCAACAATCTCGTATTTCTCTCCGCCCTTAAGCTCGCGATACTCGTTTGTTTTGAAGTCGCTGAAGCGCACAACAACAGGCCGGGGCTGTATAGCCCTAGCAACAGTGGCTACGCCCTCTGCAAGCTTTTCCACAAACTTTTGTCCCTGCGCAATCTCTATGAGGTAAAGTGGATGTTCTCCAATGTAGCTGGCCAAGATAAACTCGATCCGCATCAGACCAATGCCCTCAAAGGGCAGGTCCTTATAATCCTCAATCTTCTCCGGAACCCCAAGGTTCATGTAAATTTTTGTTGCAGTCACTGGAACAAACTGGAAGACGCCGCTATCGAAAGATGTTCCAGCCGATGTTGGTGGATGTTCAGTCATGGCGGGAACTATGCCTTCATAAACAATTCCGCTTCTCGCATCAACAGTATATTCTTCACCACTAACCATAAGTTTTGTAGCGTTTTCGGTGCCAACAACGCATGGTATGCCCAGCTCACGGCTTACGATGGCTGCGTGGCATGTTATGCCGCCTTTATCGGTGACTATGGCGCCCGCAAGCCTCATAAAGGGCACATAGTCAGGATTAGTCATGTCTGTGACAAGGATGTCGCCCTTCCGCATAACCTTGGCGGCCTCCCCAGGGTTTAAGACGACTTTTGCCACTCCGAAACCTATTCCCCTCTTGCCCGCTGGTATGCCTTTAACTACAACTTTTAACGCCTCTTGCGGTTTGGCTAAGCCAACTTCAACCTTTTCGGGTGCCTCAGCGGCTTTTAAGCTCCAAACGGTTTCTGGTCTTGATTGCACAATTAAAACATTTTCCGGAAAGCCTAGTTCGCTGTCAATAGCCCATTCAATATCTTGCGGCTTACCATAATGCTGCTCAATGTTTTTAGCCAACTCGGCTAGTTTGAGAACCTCCTCGTCCGTTAGGCATGGCTGGTTCTGTTTTTCAGCTGGCACGTCTAAATGCACAGTTTTGCCAGTGCTGGGGTCACGGGCATACATCACCTTTTTAGTAGCAATGCGCCTCTCAATGATTTTCATGGTTTGCTTGTCAACAATGAACTCGTCTGGAGTGACAGCCCCCGAAACAACAGCCTCGCCTAAGCCATAATTGCCCTCAATAACAATTTGGTTCGGGTCTCCAGTGACAGGGTTTATTGTGAACATGACGCCGGCGGCTTTAGCGTGAACCATCTTTTGAACACCAACGCTTATGAGAACCCTTTCATGGGCGAAACCTTTCTGAGTACGATAGAATATGGCGCGAGGCGTGAAAAGACTAGACCAACATTTAACAGTCTTCTCAATAACCTCGCCTTCACCCCTAACATTCAAGTATGTTTCTTGCTGCCCAGCAAAAGACGCATCTGGCAAGTCTTCGGCTGTAGCGCTGGACCTAACAGCCACAAAAACATCATTCGCGTTTAAACGTTTGCACAGCTCTCGGTAGGCGGTTCGTATAGCCTCTTCTATGTCTTTAGGCATGGATGTAGATTCGATTAAGGCACGGATCTTTTTTGAGGCTTCCTCGTACTGTTTGGGGTCATTTGGGTCTTTAACAGTCTCCTTTATGATTCTGTAGATTTCGTTAGCTATGCCAGTTTCATCAATGAAACGTTTGTAGGCATACGCAGTTATTGCAAAGCCGGGGGGTATTGGAATGCCAGCACTCAGCATCTCGCCTAGGTTCGCATTTTTCCCTCCAACAATAGGTACGTCGGTTCTCCTAAGGTTTTCAAACCATATCACGAGGTCTGTTCTCATCCCCATCATTGCGTTTTCGCCTCCTCAACCTGTAATTTCTCAACAACTATTCTGCAAGGTGTTGGAAGCTTTGCGGCCCCCCGCCTTAAGGCTTCCTTTGCAACCTCAACTCCGTTGGCGTTCACCCTAACAGTCATAAGCGTCTGATTTGGCTCCACACGCGCCGCGGTGCCAATTGGCTTTCCAAAAGCCCGCCTCATACCATCCTGAAGGCGGTCCGCGTGAGCCCCAAAAATCATCTTGTTCTCCCGAAGAATAACATGTGGGTATGGATGAACTTGTAAAAAGTAATTGTTTGAGAGTTTATCCATTAATAGGCGGTTTGTTGCCACACGGGCTGCCTCCAATGCATTATGCCTAACCTGGGCTCTTTCTAGGGCTATAAGCCTCGCCTCATACTCAAATTTAGCATTAGGGTCTCCCATAGTAAACTTGGTTATTTTAGGCTGGGGAAAACCCTTGATAAACTCCCGTCGAGTGTAGGGTTGCCCTTTAACCTCTCTGTAGTTGCGCGCGCGCATAATATACCCCTTTCAGCAATACACAATAGCGCTATTTAAGCAGTTTGTTAATCATGCATAAACATCACAATAATTGATTAAGGTTATGAATTTTAAATCTAGTTTAAGACTATAAATAAAGGAGCTATGGAGGCACTGGTCTATTTTTAAACCACATTTTTGCCAGCTCATCATAGTTTGGAAAAACCCGCTTTAAGATTGGAATATACATTTTCACCTCCTCATCCGTTAGGTACTGGAACTGATATTCGCCTATGTATGGTGATGACGCGCCCTCCCTTGTTATGAATTCTATATGCATGAAGGGGTCTCCCCGCTTAATGGTTATTGGGCAACGGTCATTGCTTAAATTCACAATTTCAAGAGCTAGTCTACCCACAAAGCCACTATGAACCTTCGCCGCATTAAGAAAGGATAAACCCATCCGTCCGTACTTGCTTTTGGCCGTTAGATGGGCAACATAATTCGGCGGAGTGAAAACAATCTCATAAGATATTAAGTTTTTATGCTCCAGATAGTTCAGTGTTGTCTCATCCTTAACCGTTAGCACATAGCTGTCTCCGTCAAGGAGGTTATAGTCGTAGGGATATATACACTTATAATTTTCAATCAGCTCCTTCAACTTGTCCTTCCCAATTATACACATGGAACGTAACACCTCGAAAACATTTTCTAAGCAATAGTAATGCTTCGCATTTATAGTTTTTTAACAAAATCCTATAAAGCGGTCAAAATGGCTATATCCATATGAAAAGCACATTATTAAGCACATTATTAAGGGAATCCAAGCCCACACGAGAAGAGGCATAAAATTTGACACCGTGGTAACTGGCATACATGAGGCCCCGAAAGCGGTGAAGTAAAACTTGGAGTTTCAACAAAACTGATAATGTGCTTTTTAAGGGATTTAAGTGTTGATTCAGCCTTCAAAACGTTGGAAGAGGCGTTCTCTTACAAGGACTGGATTGTGGCTGTTGGACTCGACTCGGCTGAAGTGGGCAATCCTCCTTCAAAGTTTCAAAAAGTTTTTGAAAAAGCCATTGATGAAGGCTTTTTGACGGTTGCCCATGCCGGTGAAGAGGGACCCACATAATATGTTTGGGGGGCAATTAAACTTCTTAAGGTCTTCCGCATAAATCATGGAACCATGCCCTCGATGATGAAGATCTCGTTAAAGAGTTGGTTAGGCGAAGAATTCCACTGACGTTCTGTCCACTTTCGAATTTGAAGTTAGGGCTTGTAAAAAGCATGGAGGAAACATCCGCTAAAGAAAATGCTAAACAAGGGACTTTTGGTAACAGTGAATTCCGACGACCCAGCATATTTTGGAGGCTACATAAACGAAAACTATATTGCGGTTCAGAAGGCGCTCGGATTAAACGCGCACCAAATATTTGAGCTTGCCAGAAACTCGTTTAAGGCATCCTTCTTAAACGAGCATGAGAAACGGTAGATGCTCGTAAAACTTGAAACTTTCATGGTTAAAGAGGCCTAGCTTTCGCCTCCACAAGCACTATTGTTTCAAAAAAGGGAAGATTTAAACTTGCAACAATTTCCGCATTGAACCCTTTATCCTCCAAAATTCGCAAAGTTCTGTTTACATCCGCAAGCGTGGACTGCAACAACAAAACACGACCACCAACCTTAGTATGCTCGCGGGCTCCTTTTAAGAAGCGGTCTATGACTGCTCTGCCACTTCTCCCGCCAACCCATGCATATTCAATGAAGGTCTCACCTTCAAAAGATTCGGTTGGCAAATATGGCGCATTAAAAAGGATTAAGTCGAATTTTTCTCCAGTCTTTAGCGGTGTAAAAAGGTCGCCTTGAACAAAGAACATTTTGTCGGCAACACCGTTCAGCTTGGCGTTTTCTTTGGCGCATCGCACGGCTTCCGGGTTTATGTCTGTGGCAACCACCATCGACGCTGTTTTTGCAGCGATTATGCCGAGAATGCCGCATCCTGTTCCCACATCAAGAACTTTTTCGCCTTCTCGCACTGTTAGGTTTTCTGCAAATAAGAAGGAGTCTTCTGCTGGTTCATAAACGCTCGGCCAGATGTCGAAAACATAGCTGCTGAAAAATACCCGTTTAGTTGACAAGGGCATTAGCCAGTTCACCAAAGTCTTCAGGCGCTAGTTCCCGAACCCGCCTATCATGAAATGGAAGGGAGCCAGCCACTTTAACAGCTTCTCTGGAAAGCTTGTGCTCTCTTTTTATAAAGGGTTGGATGGCGTTTCTAACCTTTCTGTTGCGCTGCGTGAAAAGGGCTTGCACAAGTTTCATGAAAAGGGCTTCATCCTCTAGCCTAAAAGGCGGTGGCAGCTTCGGTTTTAGGCGGACAATTATGGAGTCTATTTCTGGCTGTGGATAGAAAAAACTCTTTGGAACATCGTCTAAAAGCTCGACGTCAAAATGGTAGTAGGTTAGGACCGTTAACCAGCCGTAGTCTTCGCTTCCAACGGGCGCCACGAGACGGTTTGCAAACTCCTTTTGAAAAACAGAGACGGCACATTCAAATTTCTTGTTGAAGAGCCATTGGATTAAAGCTGAAGAAATATTGTATGGCGGTATGGAAACAACCTTGTTAAACGCTGGAAGCGAAAGCCTAAGCACATCTCCCTTGATAACCTCCACATTTGGCAAAGCCCCAAATTGCTCATGTAAAATTCTAACAAGCCCATTATCCACCTCAACAGCCAAAACCCGTCCACACTTCTCGGCTAAAAATCGGGTTAGAAAGCCTAAACCAGCGCCAATGTCCAAAACAACATCGTTTTTGCAGAGCGAGGCGTAGTTGATTAAAAGTTGAAAAATTGATGGTTCAACCATAAAGTGTTGTCCGAGGCTTTTCTTCGGGAAGATTCGATGCTTTCGAAGGAGGAGCTTCGCCTCTTTAATTAAGCTCATAAGGGCGTTTACCAGCTCCTTTCAACGGGCTCTTGTGAAAAGTCTATACTTGCTTTCGCCAGCCAACTCCTCTAAAATCCGTTTCGTGAGGAGCTTTACCGGATTGGGGATTTCCGTTCGTTTCTGTAGGTCTTCAAAGCTTTCGAAGGGCTTTTTCTCCCGCTCGTTTATTACTTGCCACATGTACTTTTTGCCTATCCCGGGAATGAGCTCCAGAGCGTGCATTCTTGGGGTTATGGCTTGTGCTGTGTTGAAGAAGTTGACAAACCATTTTTCACGGTTAAGCACTACGCGGCTGATAACCGCTGGGAGTTCCATTTTTGCGGCTGATGTCAGCTCATCATAACCTATCCGCCCAATAATGTAGGTTATCTCTTCACGAGCCTCTTTCCCAACATAAACACGGTCATGAGGCTTTAAAGTGACGCCTTCCTTGACTAAAGCTTCCAAAAGCGTGAAAAATTCCTCGCCTACAAGCTGAACTAGGGCTCCGGTTCTGTAACCAGCCCTCCCAGTTATCCGAACTCCGGGGCGTCCGTGAGGGAGAAAGTCCAGGACGTAGGCGTACTCTTCGTAGCGTTTCTCCTTCTCCATTGTATCCCCTTTTTAAACTCCTCAATTTAAAATACGGCTTGAAGAGTTATTTCAATCTATGTTCGTTTAAAAGTTTAACCATAGCTTCCAATTTAGAAGCTTCAATAATCTTGCGACCGCCTCCCAGAAAGACCCTAAGCTCTTCAACAGTGCTGGGCATACAATTAACTATTTGAACAGCCTCGGCTTCCTCTAAACCGAATTCTTTAACAAGCTTTTCCACAAGCATTTCAGCCGTTTCAGCATTTACCTTTGAAAACTTGGATACATAATCGAGGACGCGCCTCTGGAACTGGTCCAATTTATCCTCGCCCAGCTTCTCCAGTAGCTTCTTGACCTGTGGAATTGTGAGGATTTTTTCCTTAACCTTTTCAGTTTCAACTTTTTCCAGCATCTAACCACCCTTATGGGGCTCCAAATGCTCTGGTCTAACAATAATCTCTTTAACAGCATCGCCTTGAGTGACGCTTACAATGTAGCTCTTACCGCGCACACCAACAATCTTGCCAACTTTTCCATGGTAACGCCTATGAGGCATGCCCTTCTGAACGCTTGGATCAATTCTTATGACCACGCTGTTTCCGGGCTGGTATTCATGGAGCAGTTTGCTCAGTCGGATTTTGCCTCTTTCCCTAGGTTTTTTCCTAAGGAGAAGCCGTGTTTTTGACCTGTATCCCTTTGATTTCCTCAAATCTTCAACCTTCCCTCATAATCACCTTTAAAACATCAAGTTTTATAGGCTTCGCTTTACATTTGAGAATTTCTGAAACGCTCGGGTTTGTTCTTCCATCATCACCAGTCACCAGCTCTTTTACATACAGTCCTCCTTGACATCTAACCTTTAGTTCAGCCCTATTCGGCGACAACCTCTTAGCTTTAACCTCATATATGTACTTTTCCCGCGTTAAATCGGCCCGCCTGT
>JAGTQI010000053.1 GCA_018396955.1 Candidatus Bathyarchaeota archaeon
CTTTTATAATACATGCTACTCCAACGAAACTTCTTCCTTTTCTCTGCAAGCTTTCTTGCGGCGAACTCGCCCCTTGGAGACTTTGAACCCATAGCTTGCTTTTTCCTCTCGCTACGTGTAATCACACATCTAATATTTAAACTGAACGAGAAGAAGCCGCCAAAAACTGGACGGGGAGACTCGTATTGGCTTGGAAAAGCTCCAAAAACAGAAATCTTCTAAAACACTAAACACATAAGTTGATGCAAACGCACGGAGCCTTTAATATGGCTGGTTGGAGACTGCTAAAGCTTGAGAAACACAACGCTTACACAAATATGGCGATAGATGAAGCCATATTAGAAGCAAGGATAAAGGGATTGGCGCCCAACACTGTAAGGTTTTACCGCTGGAAGCCCTCAGCAGTCTCCATTGGGCGATTTCAAAAGATGGAGAATGAAGTTTACCTAGAAAACTGTCGAAGGCACGGTGTGGATGTTGTTAGGCGAATAACTGGCGGAGGCACGGTCTATCATGATGCCGATGGCGAAATAACCTACAGCGTAGTCGCAAGCAAAGAAGACCTAAACGCAAAGGACATAACAGAAGTTTATGTGAAGGTTTATGCGGGTATAGTTGAAGCTCTAAAAATTCTAGGATTAAAGGCGGATTTTAACGAGGGCGACGCAAGAGCTTGCCCAAACCTAACAATAGGCGGTAAGAAAATTTCTGGAAGCGCCCAGTGCCACAAATCCGATGTGGTTCTGCAACACGGCACAATACTTGTTGATGTTAACCTTGAAAAAATGTTCACCTTCCTTAGGGTTCCATGGGCAAAAACATGCATGGAAGTCGTTGACGTAGCAAAAAATAAGATAACCTCAATAAATGCGGAACTTGGGAAAGAAACCCAACATGCCACAGTGCATAAAGCCCTAATTGAAGGCTTCCAAAAAGCACTAAACACAAAGCTTGAAAACGGCGATTTAACAAGATACGAGAAGGAACTGGCTGAAAAGCTTCGCAGAGAGAAATACGCCACAACAGAGTGGAATGTGCACGGGAAAGAAAGTGTGGCGGCAAATTAGCGTTTTTCTATTCGCCACCTAACCCCTTGAGGTGTATCCTCCAATATTATGCCCATAGCTTTAAGTTGCTCCCTAATCTTGTCCGCGGTTGCCCAATCCTTGGCTTTTCTGGCTTCTTCCCTTCTTCTAATCAGTTCCTCGGCTTCTGGTGGCAACCTCTCCATTTGGACGTACCTTGCTAAGTCCAGTGCAAAAACTTTGTCAAATTCCATGAGCAAGTCATATTTCTCCCTGTTGGTTAGCGTCTTCTCCTCCCTAACCAAAGTCCATGTTAGGGCTAAAGCTTTAGGCATGTTTAGGTCATCATTTATAATTTTGAGGAATTTTTCATGGTACTCCTCAAATTTCGGGCTTCTACTTTTCTCACTTTCCAAGTTTTCAGCCAAGTTTCTAACGTGTTCTCTTAGGGTGAATAGTGCGTTTTGAGCAGACTTTAAACTCTCCCACGTGAAGACAAGTTCAGACCTATAGTGGGCTGTTAGGCATAGGTATCTGAAAGCCAGCGGGTCGAAGCCTTCATCCACCAAAGTTTGAACCGTAATTATTTCTCCAGCAGACTTCGCCATCTTCATTGACTTGCCAAAGACAAGGAAGGCGCCGTGCAACCAATAATTTGCCAAAGGCTTACCAGTTACGGCTTCTGCTTGGGCAATCTCGTTTGTGTGGTGTATGGGTATGTGGTCAATACCGCCACAGTGGATGTCAAAGTTTTCGCCCAAATACTTCATCCCCATAACAGTGCACTCTATGTGCCATCCTGGAAACCCTACTCCCCATGGCGACTCCCACTCCATTTGCCGCTTCCTATCCCTAGGCGAAAAACGCCAGAGACAGAAATCGGTTACGTTTCTCTTGTTTGGGTTAAATTCAACCCTAGCTCCAGCTTTTAAATTCTCGTTCAACTTTTCAAAATCCATTTCGGTAAGTTTTCCATAATTCTTCAATTTTGAAGTGTCAAAGTATACTCCGTCGTCAATTATGTAGGTGTAACCCCTCTCCTCAAGCTTCTTGATAAAGCTGATCATGTCAGAAATGTGGTCTGTTGCCCTGCAAACTATTGTTGGTTTGAGAATGTTAAGCCTTTCAGCATCCTCAAAAAACTTTCCGGTGTAAAAGTCAGCTATCTCCCAAACAGTTTTCCGCTCCCTTTTCGCGCCAACCTCCATCTTGTCCTCGCCAGTGTCAGCATCAGATGTTAAGTGTCCAACATCAGTTATGTTCATAACATGTTTAACTTCCAAACCATTAAACTCCAAAACCCTTCGGAGAACATCCTCAAATATATATGTCCTAAAATTGCCTATGTGGGCGTACCAGTAAACTGTTGGACCACAGCAATACATTCTAACCTTACCCTTCTCTATGGGAACGAATCTTTCCTTCCTGCGTGTTAGTGTGTTGAAAAGGTATATCTCGCCCTTCGGGTTTCCCATAACATTTTCTCCGAGGGAATAATTGCAAAAACACTTAAAGACTTTACTTTGATAATATCTGATAGCTAATCGTATTTCCTAAACCTTAACATCTTCCTAAAACTCTTAAGATCTTGAGCCACCATCTTTAAAAAGCGTAGCTCCTCCATAGCCCCCTCAAACCTCACAAACTCTTCATAAAGCCTCTCTAAAGCTCTTCTGCCTTCATCCACACTGATCTACCACCATTCAATACATGGGCTTGGTTAAGGGCCTTCATCGTTTTTTGGCTGAACAAGCAGCCATTTCCGTCATCGAGGAGAAAGGAGAAGGCTTCGAAAACGGAAAAACCGATTCTGGCTGCCCTTGTTCAGCCTTCAACCTCAGCCCCATACTGCATCGTAAGACTTAATACTCATGCAAATATAAAAACATTACTACATAACACTACATAACACAAACATACAAACTTCTGGATGAGATTTTAACCGACGGCTAATATGCCCTCAAGGATTTTCTCTTCAGGAACATCCAATTGCTTAGAAAGCCAGCTCTTCAGAAGGGTTGTAGGTTTCGGGAGCTCCCCACTATAAGTTATAATTTGATTGTTTTTTAGGGCATCTGCTTGGAAAGTCTTCTCTGCCTCCTTACACAAGAATGAGAGTGCTTGGGCCTGGCGGGCGAGAGTTTGGAAGTCCTCCCATCGTTTACAGCGCAAAATTACTGGTGGACCCCGAGCTTCAGCTGCGATTTGAGGTCTTTGAGTTGGCACTGTTGGAGTGGCTGCTTTTGGAGCTTCGTGGGATGTTGAAAGGTAGGAAATGAGGTTAGATATCTCATTTTGCAGATTTGTGAGCCGTTCCTCAACGTTCTCTATCTTGCCGCTCAACTCCCCAGCCTCCCCAAGCCTCTCGGTAATTTTGCCTAACTCGTTTATGAGGCGGTCTAAATCCTTCTCATGCTCCCTCAAAACATTAATAATGAAGTCTAATGCTTCAAGAGCGTCATCCTTTGATGGAGCCTTTTTCGACATGGCTATTATTCTCCCAATTTTCTTCAACCTATTCAATGCCGTCTTATATAAATAAAGATAGCGAATCCTCAAAATGTATCCATAGGAATAGCCAAACATACTTATTAGCAATAAAAATCCTGCCAAAATTGAAGTCCCTAGAGAACTTAAAAAGGTGCAAAATCATTAAAAACCGATAGAAATGGTGGACCGGGCGGGATTTGAACCCGCGACCTCCCGAGTGCAAGTCGGGCGTTCATACCAGCTGAACTACCGGCCCCAGAAGCCTCTTTCTGAAAAGAGGCTTCACCGAGAAATTTAGAGCTTTCGGTTTGTGCGGTTTGGCTGTTTGGAGCTTCCATGTAGGTTAGAATGCTGGAAAGAGCTTCCTCAAGGATTCGTGAAAGGTTTAAACGTTTTTTCTTGGCTTTTTCCACTAAGCTTTTGGACAGATAGAGGCCTACCGTAACCTTGTCTTTTGTTTGTCTGTGGGATTTTCCTCGAGGAATTATGCGGATTTTCCTGAGGAGTTTAAACCCTCACTCAAGGCCGACACCTTCCTTAGGACTTCTTATCCTTTCTTTTCTCTTTTAACATATGCTCGTAATCGTTAGCCATTCTTGTTTCAGCCTCAGCCAATAAAACTTGCAAATCCTCAGTTTTCCCCAACTCCCTCAATTTCTCCTTCAAAGTGTGAACCGCCTCTCGGTAAACGTCTAAGACAAGAAACTCTAAGGCTTGCTCAAAGGCCTCTTCACTTTCGTTAACCAAAAAATGATATTTGAGGTTTTCTAGAACTTGTAGCCCTACAAGCTGGTTTAGAAGCTCAATATACCGTTCAGGCTCTTTAACGCTTTTACGCTTTATCACTTCAGCCAGAAACTCTCGCCACATCCTAATGTTTTCTGTGGGGACGTCTGGTTTAAGGCGGTAGTAGACAGGATGGGGGTATTCTCGGGTTTCTAAATCGAGTTTTTTCTCAATTAATCCCCTCTCAAGTCTTTTCAAAACTTTTGAAATGGTGGCTGTGCTTAGTTTTACAGCTTCCTTAATTTCTTGGTATCTATGCCACTTTCCATCTGAAAGCACTTGAAGAATCTGTTTTTCCGAAGTTTGAGCCTTCCTTATTTGATATTCACCTACGCCTTTTTCAACCATGCTTAATCACTCACTTCTTAACAAGTTCTAAAATGAGTTTAGGACGGCAAACTTTATAAACGTTTCCTAACAACTTCTTTATAACTGAAAAATGAATTTGAGGTGGTAAACCCAAAAATGGAAAATAAAACGGAATCCGGAATAAGGCGAACCGTCTGGCTTCCAAGAGAGCTGGATGCAAAAGTGGAAGAAGCCCGCAAACTGTTAGGCTTGGGAAGAAGCGGCTTCTACCGATTCGCGATTGTTGAAACCCTGAAAAGCCTTCTAACCGTGAAAAGAGAAGCAGAAGCAGGCTAATCATGGAAAATTAACAAACGACGTTTAAAAATGATGGGGGAGAAAAAGGTGTCTCAATTGGAAATTAACAAGAATATGTATAAAAACGTTGTGTCGATAGGTAACTGCGCTAAAACGCCTTTAAGGCTTGAGCGGGTGAAAAGTTTTGAGTTTGAAGGATGAGGCTTTTGAATTTTGGCAAAAGGGCTTGGCTGTCGTGCCTTTTGAGCTAACTTGGGACGCGGAAAAAGGTGAATGGAAAAAGAAGCCTATATGTGAATGGGGTAAGTGGCAGGTTACCCCGCAAACATTAGAGGAGTTCGAGGCCTTTAACTGGGATAAAATTGAAGCCTTCGGCGTTCTGCTCGGGCGAACAAAAGACGGGCTTTATTTATGCTGTGTAGATATTGACAGGGCTAATTTTGATTTAAATTTGCTTCCCGCTACAAGGTTGGAGAAAACCTTAAGCGGATTTTACCACGCCTTTTACCTGAGCAAAAGGCCGGTGCAGGGGATTAAGCGTCACGATTTAGGCTTAGAACTTTTGGGCGGAAACAATTTAGTTGTTGTTTGGCCCTCTAAAGGCTACGAGAGGCTGAATGATGTCGAGCCTGCTGTGGTTGAAGATGCCACAGCCTTGTTCTTCGAGCTTATAGCGAAAATGGGAGGCGAATTAAAGCCTGAGTGGAAAAACAAGTTCAAAGCGAGGGCGTAGGGCCGGAAATTTTGGCCGAGTGGCTTGAACAGCTCAAAGAGAAGCTCAACGTGGCGGGCGAGGGGCCAAAATACGTTTACGTGCACTGCTTTCGCCATCCACCCGACAGGCACCCTTCTTTCGTTCTACACAAAAGTAAGTTTTACGGCTTCGACTTCCACGATGGCCGAGCCTTCAGCCTCAAAGAGTTGGCTGAAATGTTGGGCGTAACCCTTCAAGGTGAGAGAAAAGACGTTATAGACTTAGGCGGAGTTCAAGTTCAACCTTTGTTCAACGGTTTGAACAGGAAAATCCACCCTGCAATTGGAACCGTTGATGGGACAGCCTACGTTAGCGTCTGCTTGCCTTGTTCAAACGGAAGAGGGGGCTGTTGAGAGGGAGATGCCTTTCCTGATTACGAGTGACAGGCGTAAAATACTGTGCCACCCTAAAGTTTTAGCTGGGCTTAAATGGAAGCTTGAGTATAGAGTGGCGGCCTTTGAAAACCGGTGGAGTTTAAGCAGCATCCAAAAATTTCTGAACGGTGAAACTGTTAACCCTCGGAATGTCTATCTTGCAGTTAAAGGCGCGTGGCAAACCTACCTTGAATTTCCAGACGTGCGGGTTTACAAGTTTCTGACGTTGTGGTGCATCGGCTCCTACTTTTTCCACCTGTTCAACGCGTACCCCTACGTTTTTCTGCAAGGAGTGAAAAGAACCGGCAAAACTAAAATTTTAACGGTTGCAAGCCTCATTTGTTTCAACAGCATTTTCTCCAACAACATGAGCACTTCAGCCATTTTCAGGCTTATTCAGAGCGGAAGGTGCAGTTTGTTTCTGGATGAGGCGGAGAAGTTCAGCACGAAGGAGAGGGCTCAGGAAATCCGCAACCTACTGCTTTCAGGCTACAAAAAAGGCGCTAAGGTTTACCGCACCGAGAAAACGGGGAGGGAACGCCTTGTCCCTGAAAGCTTTGAGGTTTACTCACCTAAAATGCTTGCTTCAATATCGGGCTACGAGGACATTTTAGCGGATCGGGGCTTCCTGATTGTTACAAAGAGGGGGAAAGATAAAGCCGTCATGAACCGAGAGCCTAAGGAAAACGATGGGCTGTGGCAGGAGATAAGGGACGCGCTTTACATTTTATACCTCACCCATTTCAGCGAAGTTTGTGAAGTTAGTGAACAAGTGAAGTTAGGGGAGGAGGCCTCTGGAAGAGAGGCGGAGCTGGCTAAGCCCATCTTAACGTTGGCTGAGTTCTTCCAAAAGTTTGTTCCAGAGGAAAACCTCGTTCAAGAAATGAAGGCTTTCATCGAAGAAAAGCTCACGGAGAAGGAAACTGAAAATTTAACTGAAACAGGCGAGCTCATCCTAGTGAAGGTTTTAGTGAAGAACGTGGTGAAGAGTGAAGGCTACTACAAAACAAAAGACATTCTAAACGAAATGGCCCTTGAATTTGACGAAAAGCCTGAATGGCTGAACACCCGATGGGTTGGAAGAGCCATGAAACGCTTAGGCTTCATGAATAAAAGGCGGGTGGGGACAGGCGTAGAGTACAGGCTTAGCCCCGAAACCGTTAGGGACGTAGCTGAAAGGCTGGGGGTTGTTGAAGCTGAAAAGCCCTTACCCCCTAACTTCACTTCTACACAAACTACACAAACCCCACTTGACGAGCCCTTATGCGAGAACTGCGGTAAACGTCCAGGTAAACCCCACATAATTCCCGGAAAAGGCGTGCGGTACCTCTGCGACGAGTGCTTGAAGGATTGGCCGGAGCCGATTTAGAATGGACAGGAAAACTCGGAAATGCGTGGAATGCGGAAAAATAGACGCTTCCAACCCTTACCGTGTTCTGTGTCCCCGAGGCATGGGGACACGTTCCCGTTCTGATTTCTGTGTTCTGGAAGGTGGGGCCTAACGGTTCAGTTTATTGTTGAGCGGGGAAGGAAAAGCGAGGGCGACTGCATCATTAAAGTCTACAGTTACGGTGAGGTTTGGAGTTTAGAGCATATTTTACGACTTTTGAAAATTATTTTTGACAGCGAACGGTGCAATTACCCGATTAGTCAAGGTAAAAGGGGCCCCGCTTACCTTCTTAACGCGATAACGGAAATTGCGTTTGGCCGAGATATCGAGCTTGTCTTAGCGGATTACCAGCTTAAACGTAAAAGTGGGCCCAAGGTTCAGATTGTTGAGAAGCTTCAAACTTCCGAGGCTGAGGCTTCTGTTAAGTCGGTTGAAAAACTGCATGAAATTTTAGGCGATTTAAAATGAACAGCACAGACATTTTGCTTTTAGCCTTCTTAATTGTTCTAATATTTTTGTTTGGGAGGAAAGCTTATGGAAAAGTTGAAGGTTCAAAAGCAGAGAAAACGGAAACATAAAAACTTTGAAAAAACACTTCTAAAACAAGAGCTGAAGCTTAACCGTTTCTGGCTTTTCCATGAAGCTATTCGTTATAAGATGGTTTGTGAAAGCTTAAAGCTGGAGAGGAAACGTAATCCAAACCAATATATTGTGTGATGCTTATGGGCTTGTATGAGGAGCTAAGCCAAACATACCCTTTAGAGGACATTTACCCTTATGGACTTGTCTTAATAGTTCCAAAAGAAGTTTTCAAGTCGGAATGGGAATCCACATTAAAAAATGAAAACGTGCAAATTTACACTAACAGTTATAATGGGAGAATCTGCTTTTTTCTACGCAAAAAAGAGGACGGCCAAAATCAAAGCAAAAGCGAAAACGTAAATGTTCAGCCTTCGACTGTTGAACAGTCTCGTAAATTAAAAGCTAGACGTTTTGAATGGAGCCAAAGCGATTTAGAAGCTTTAAAGCAGATGCGAATGCAAGGTTTAGGCATTAAACAAATAAGTTTGAAGCTAGGCAAGCCTCGAGGCTCCGTTTTAGGTAAACTGAAAAGCCTGAAGAAGCTTCAAACTCAGAACCTTCAGCCTCAAACAAGAAACTTTGAAGATGACGGTTTATTCAAGGAATATTTAGAAGCTTCTCAAATTTTATATCCAAAATATAGAAGAGCTTGCCTTTTACTCCTTAAAAAGGCTGAAGAAGTTCTTTCCGAGGCTTAAATCAGAAAAAGAAGGGAAGTTGAAAGGCTTTCAGGTTCCACGCCTTGCTCCGCCGAGTCCGCCGAAAGCGCCGATGATGAAGGCGATGATGCCAACCGCGGCCAAAACAATGATGCCTATGGCCGCCAGTTGCAAGCCTGTAAAAGCGTTGGCGATGGCTTGCGTAGCCGTAGTGTTAGCAACGCCCGTCAAGCCCAAAGCGCCTATAGCGTTTTGGAAGTTTCCAAGAATAAGCACAGCCGCCACGATGATGATGGCCAAAGTCACCATCATTACCAAATCGCCGATGCCCATGCTTCATGCACCTTTTTCAAAACAAGACGGAAACAACTCGTATTTAAACAAAATTAAACTTTTTACGGAAGAGGCTGAGCATTTTTAACGTGTTTAGCCTAGGCTTTTTCTGTTAGAAATGCCGCTTGTGGAGATACTGACAAATGTCAGTAAAGGAGACAGTTCTACAAGCAGAACCTATCTCTCAGATAATGGCTTGTTTTTCAAAAAGAAGCCATTAAATGGGTTTTAGGTTTCCTGAGGAAACTTATCTCTCAGATAAAAGCTTCTTTTTCAAAAACAACCCAATAAAATTGAGTTTTAAAAGAAGCTAGATTTTGCCTATTTTAACTTTCTGCACAAAGTTAAAACACACCGTCGTTTAAGCATTTTTAACCATGACTTTCTTTACAAAATATTAATTTAGTTTTGACAAACGTCAAGCGGCTGTTTCCAAGCGTGCTAGAGTTTGCTTTGAATCTCAGCTAAACCCTTGAAAACCCTCTCTTTCAAATCGCTTATAAGCGCGGGGTTAAAGTAGTTTCGCATGAAAACGCTTCCACTTATCCTTCCCTGCAGAAAGTCTATTTCGCTTTGGCTCAGCCATTTAGTCATAAAAGTAGCCCAAAACTCTCGCATGTCACTAAAACGTGATTTAAGCTTGTAATCCCTTCTAACGTAGTTGTTTAACTGGTAAACCGTGAATTTTTCGCCTCCAGCTATCTTCTCGATGAACCTTTTGGGAAGGAAGGTTACAAACACTTTTTTGCTACGCCTAATGAACATGGCTTTAAACTTGTAATGTTCAAGGGCTTCCTTTTCGCTGTCGTAGTATTCATTCAGCCTTCCATTCTCAGCCAAATCCATTATTAAATTCCATGAATTGACAGCTTCCCTAAGCCTTAAACCGCTCAAAGCCATGAAATCTAAAAAACCGCTTAACTGTGGAACCTTAGCCTTCACAAGTTTAACCCACTCGAAAACTTCTCCATTACTGTCCGCGTTAGCCATACGTTTAAGAATGAAATCTTCAGCTTTACCAGCGCTCCACTTTAAACCGTAGCTTTTAACAAGCCTTTTCCAATCCTCATAAACGCCTAAAAACTTCGCCAAATTAGCCAGCGAAGCCATAGCCGACTTCCTAACGCCTTCACTCAGCCTAAACAGTTCTGAAGCTTCACCCCCAAACAAAACATGGCTGAACCGCCTTGAATAATTCAGCAAATCCTTAGCATAACCTAAAGAAAAGTTTCTCCGAAGCC